>JASJBY010000025.1 GCA_030066245.1 Gammaproteobacteria bacterium | reverse complement strand
CAGGGTCGTCAGACCCAGCGGCGGTCGAGGGACGACCGCCCCGAGCGCCAGCACAGGGATGTGCTGTCGCGAGGCCCGGGGTGTGCAACGAAACTGGCCGAAACTCGGAGCCTGGAGCGAATCCCGCCGAAACCCTTACCACCCACATTCGCAGCATTTGCGGGATACTGCACTGGCTCTCGCCCGGAGAGGCTGCGTTGCGTTACTCGGCCGACACGGAGCCCGCACTCCTGACCTCCAACGCATCGCGCTCTGCGGCGCTTTGGGGCAGCGGGTAGCGTTCCATGATGTAACCCAGGCAATCCTGGCGAATAACTCTTATGTCCAAGGTCAGCATGGACGGCATGATAGGTATCGCTGTGGTGATGCGGCCTTCATCGACGCAGAAATAACGCTGGCCAACTTCGTTCCCCTGCTCGTCCCAGGCTTCGAGGCTGGTTTGCCCGTCGCCCCGTACCCAGCCCAGCACCGTGCCTGCGCACAACTCGCGAAAGTTCAGATGGTCCAGGTCGGACACGAAGCAGATGTCCGTGCCGTCTCCTCGGAAGCCAAAGCTCCGATGGTCGGGCACCTTGAGCACGGCGACCGTGTGAAACAGGTCGATGTCGTGTGCTGCGACGGGGTGCTCAGGCAGCGCGGTGAGGTGCAGGCAGGCGTTCAGGTACTCGAGCACGTGCTCCGTGCCGTGGGGCTGACCCGGCTGGCCACATTCCAGCGTGACGGCCGGGCAGATCTGGGCCATGGCCAGAGACTGCACGGTGTCCGGCTTGGTGAAATAGACCACTGTCCGGCTGTACAGAGTCGCAAGGTGCAGGAAAGGGTGCGCGAGACGGTTGACGCAGGCGTAGTGGGGGTTGAAGCCCGTATTGTTGTGCACATCCACGCTGGCGAAGGCGCGGCGCTCCGCCATCTCGGCCACCACCTGTCGCGCCACTGCATGCTCGGGTGTATCGCCCGCCCCCCACACGCGGTTGTAATCGGGTTGCTCGTCCAAACGTCGTGTGGCCAACCGCGCTGCCGTGACATTGCCGATGAGCAGCGACAGGCTTCGCGGCAACGCTGTGTCGGAATACTGCCTCAGGAGTTCCCGGGCGGCGAGCCAGCCGGTGACCTCGTTACCATGGAGCAGCACTGTCACCAGCAGAGGCTCACGACGACGACCCTGGAGATGTATCAGCGTGGGTCCGGAAAGGACCTCGTGCACTTGGTTGGCGTCGCGTTCCAGAAGGCCGGCAGGTAACTCTTCGAGGATGGTCAGCATCGACGCTACAGGTCCCACTCCGACACCGGCGCACCGCTGCGCTGGTTGCTGAGATATGCCCGGAGCAACGCCGTCATGTCAGGCCCGTGTCTCGCCACGTAGGCCCGCTGCCAGGCGGTGCCGTTCTGATCCCGGCGTAGCCGGTGCGAAATGATACCAAGGTATCGCTCCACATCGCTCGCATCGAGTCGCAGGCTGTCGAGTCCCTCGCGGGCGTGGGGCAGCAGCTCTTTGATTAGCAGCTCGCGGACCGACACCGTCTCTCCCGCCAACCACAGTATCCGGGCGTCCAGGCCGTGCTGGGCCGCCTGATAGAAGTTGCGGCGCGCGGCCTGGAAGGAAAGCTCCGACTCCGGGGGCGGCTGCCGGTGGGCGTAGTACTGAGCCAGGCCGAAGAAGAGGGCGGCATTGGCAATGGTATCCGGTATGCTGTTGGGTGCCGAAACCACGCGGTGCTCGATACGCAGATGGGCCTTGCCGTTCTGCTGCGAGAGGCCGATTAACGGACGGTTCCAGCGCCAGATGGTTCCGTTGTGCAGACGCAGGTGGGACAGGCGCTCGGGCGGGTCGTCGAAGAGTCGCGGCAGGAGAATGTCGTAGTAGTCCAGATTCACCCGGAAACAGTCCAGCAAGGATTCCCGCACGTAATCCATGCCGAAAGTGACACGGCTGGGCGCGCCCGCCGCGGGCTCCTCGCCGGTGACGTCCACCGCCTGTTCGAAAACCGGGATCCTGGTCTCGTCCCAGAGGTCCTTGCCGTAAAAGTAGGGCGCGTTAGCGCAGGCCGCCACCATGGGGGCCGCCAACACTTTCGATGCGTTGTAGAAGCGGCCCGCTTCGGATTGCCGCACCTGCAGGTGGACCTGCAGAGAGGTGGCGGCCGATTCGATCATGACGTCGCCGTGCTCGACGCGCAGCCGCTCCCTGCCCGCGATGTCGAGCTGCAGGGGCCTACCGCCGCGCAGTCGCAACACCTGTTCGTTCAACGCCCGATAACGCTGCAGGGAAGACATGTTCCGAAGAGACAGGTCGGACGCGCCCACCGTGGGCAGTATGCCGATGGTGACCACTTCGGCACCCAGCTCGGCAGCGACCCGGTTGCACGCATCCAGGGTAGCCTGCAGCTCCCTGTGCATCCGGCTCAACGCGGAGCCCGCCAACCGGTGTGGCGTGGTGTTCAGCTCCACGTTGAACTTGGCCAGCTCGGGAACCACCAGTGGATTCGCGAGCTTCTCCAGGAAGACCTCGTTCAGCGGCGCTGGCTTGCAATCCCGGTCCACCAGCCAGGCCTCGAGCTCGAAGCCGCCTATGGGGCTCGTGTCCTCGAAACGCTGTTCCGTGAACCACTTGGCCAGCAACTGCGTTTCCTCGCGCAGGCGCCTGGCGAATGTTTCGAAGTCCCGGTGGGTAAACCGGGCGGAATCGATTTCTTGGCCCACCGGTCTCTCTCCCGCCCCTCTCCTGCGCCCCCGTCGCTTGGTCCCGCGCCAGAACACGCCGCTGGGTGGCGGCGTACGGCAACCTTCATCCGAGGCTAGCCAGCTGCGCCGTCTAACGCAACCAGCGACCCCCCGCCCGGGGCCGCGCTGCGAGTCTGGCGGTGTTGGCCGCGATCACCGGAGGATGTCTCTTCGGCGGGCCAGGCGGCCGTGCTGCTCGGATTCTGCTTGGCAACGGGCCGCTGTGGTAGAGCGAGGACAGGCGCGCTGCCCAGGGGCAAGGGAGACTTCGCCGGGCCATTTCAGATAGAATTCGGTATTCATGAGTATTATTAAGCGCTAATGCGTGAAGCGTCACCACGCGCCCGTATCGGTGACACCGGATTTAGCCACTCAAGGAGCATCGCATGTCCAAGAAACACCCAGTCATCGCCGTGACGGGCTCGTCCGGCGCGGGGACCACCACGGTAAAACGGGCGTTTGAGCATATTTTCTTTCGCGAGGGCATTACCCCGGCCGTATACGAAGGCGACAGCTTTCACCGCTACGACCGCGAGGAGATGCGTGAGGCGGTGAAGCTCGCCGAGCGCGAGGATCGCGATTTCAGCCATTTCGGTCCCGACGCCAATGTCTTCGACAGGCTGGAAGAGACCTTTCGCCATTACGGCGAGACGGGCAAGGGCCTGCGTCGGTACTATCTGCACAGTGACGAGGAGTCGGCTGAACACAACAAGCGCCTTGGCACCAATCTGAAGCCGGGCCAGTTCACGCCGTGGGAGGAGATTGCCTCGGGCACCGACCTGCTGTTCTACGAGGGGCTGCACGGCGGCGTGGTCACCAAGGATGTCGATGTGGCGAAATTCGTGGACCTGCTGATCGGCGTGGTGCCCATTGTCAATCTGGAATGGATTCAGAAGATCTTTCGCGACGCCGCGGAGCGTGGTTACTCCGCCGAGGCGATCGTCGACACGATACTGCGACGCATGCCGGATTACGTGCGCTACATCACGCCGCAGTTCTCGGCAACCGACATCAATTTCCAGCGTGTGCCCACGGTGGATACTTCCAACCCGTTCATTGCCCGCGACATCCCGACACGCGACGAGAGCATTGTTGTCATCCGCTTCACAGATCCGAGAAAGTTCCAGGTGGACTTTCCCTATCTGTTGTCCATGATCCACGACTCCTGGATGTCGCGCCGCAATACTATCGTGGTGCCGGGCGGGAAGATGGAACTGGCCATGGAGGTCATTCTGGCGCCTATTATCGACGAGATGATCACCGCCAAGCGGGCATTGGGGTAGGCAATCGGCGGCGCCGCTTTCGGCCATTCTGCTTTCGCTGCGCCGGACGGGTTTCCAGGCGGATTAAGACGTGCAACGCGGCGCTGGCCGGCGTACCGACGGCCCCCATAGGCGGCTGCTATACTAGCTCACGAGTCGATTGGCCTGATGCTAAGGCCAGCCGGGAAGAATCAACAAAGGCGAATTCGGGGAAGAAGGGAGGCAGCGCATGCGCTCGATCCTAGTGCTCAACGCCAAGGGCGGTTGTGGCAAGACGACGCTGGCTACGAATCTGGCTGCGTATTACGCGCACCGCAAGAAGGCGGTCACGTTGGTCGACTTCGATCCCCAGCAATCCAGCATGGACTGGCTGGAGGCACGGCCCGAGAGCCGGCCGTATATTCACGGCGTTTCCGCGGCTGATGGGCCGGCTCGAATCCCGCGCGACAGCGATGTGGTTGTCATGGACGCACCGGCAGCTAGTCATTCCCACGCGCTCACCACCCTAGTGCGTCGCGCAGAAACGCTGATCATGCCCGTGCTCCCCTCGCCTATCGACATCCGGGCGGCCCATCGCTTCACCGAGGAACTCATGCACATCGGCAAGGTTATGCGGAAGCAGGTTCGGCTCGCGGCGATCATCAACCGAGCCCGGGAGAACTCCCCGTCCCGCTATCTGCTGGAAGAGTATCTCCACACGGTGAAGCTGCCGGACGGCAGACGGTTGCCCATGGTGGCTGTCCTTCGCTCCAGCCAGAACTACATTCGTGCAGCGGAGCGGGGCGTGGGGCTGTCGGAAATGGGACCAGTGTCGGTTGCACATGACCTGGAGCTCTGGCGGCCGTTGTTGCGCTGGTTGAACAGCAAGCGCAGCGTGCCCGCCTCCTGATCTGCTCCCTTGCCCACGGGCAGGCGGTAACCGACGAGACTGGGGGCGCGGGGCCCCAGGCTAGAGCCCTGTCTCGCCAGTGGGTGAGCGGACGACTCCGTGGAGACCGTCGCATCTGTCAGCGACCGCGTCGAACCTGATGCCGGAGATGCACTGCGCATAACCACAGGGAGCCGGGGTTGTCGCAGACCGTGCCATCGGGGAAACTCACGGATCTGCCTCAGCCAGCACTTCTCTTGTTTGATGGAAATCACCGTTCAGGTAGAACCCAGCGGCCATAGTTTCACCGTTCGGGAGGGCGAAACGGTGCTGGATGCCGCGCTGCGCCAGGGGGTCGCGCTGCCCTACGGGTGTCGCAACGGCAGTTGCGGGTCATGCCTGGGCAAAGTGCTCGAGGGCGAGGTCGGCTACCGCGACGGTCAGCCGCCCGGGCTCTCCGATGGAGAGGCTCAGCAGGGTTTGGCCCTCTTCTGCCAGGCGCGACCAGCCAGCGCCCTGCGAATCCTGGCGCGGGAGGTGGAGCGTGTGGAGGACATCGCCATACGCAGGCTGCCTTGCCGGGTAACCCGGCTCGAGCGGCTCTCGCACGATGTCATCCGGCTGTACCTGAAGCTGCCCGATACGGAACGGCTGCAGTTCCTGGCCGGCCAGTACGTGGACGTTCTGCTGCGCAACGCCCAGCGCCGGGCATTCTCGTTGGCCAACGCCCCTCACGACGATCGCTTTCTCGAACTGCATGTCCGGCACGTGGAGGGGGGTACGTTCACGGATTTCGTCTTCGACCAGATGAAGGAGAAAGCCCTCCTACGCATTGAGGGTCCCCTGGGCACCTTCGTGCTGCGGGAAGCCTCGGATCGACCCATGCTGTTCATTGCCGGCGGCACCGGCTTCGCCCCCATCAAGGGGCTGATAGAGCATGCCTTGGCGGAAGGGGTCCGACGTCCCATGCACCTTTACTGGGGCGCACGGGCGAAGCGTGATCTCTATCTGCACGACCTTGCCTGCGGGTGGGCCGAGCAACACCCTCAGCTGAGCTACGTTCCGGTTCTCTCGGAGCCCGCAGCAAGCGACGACTGGTCCGGCTCCACCGGTCTGGTGCACGAGGCGGTGCTTGCGGACTTTGCTGATCTCGGCGCCCACGACGTGTACACCAGCGGCCCGCCGACGATGGTGTCCGCTGTCCGCGAGACTTTTATCCCCCGGGGTCTCGATCCGAGTCACCTGTTCTCGGACGCTTTCGAGTTCGCCCACCAGACTGGCAAAGCCTGAACGGGATTGTCCTCGTTCGCATAACGTCGCCACCGGCGCGAGTAATCCGCGATGGCTTTCTTTCCACGGATTCCTATCTTTCAGCTACTGCCGATGCCCCTTTCCACGAGTTGCCGGTCGCTCTTTGCCGCCGTACCATCTGATGGGGATGGTGAGTAGTGAATAGTGAGCAGTGAATGGTGACTGGTGAATCGTGAAGCGTGAAGAGGAACGGTGACTTGATTGATGGTGACTCGCAGCAGACGGTGACCGGGGGCCCTACCCTACACCCGCCGTGGGGCCTTTGGTTAGGCTCCGCGCGTGGCTCGGGGAAGAGAGCCACGGGTCATCGGTGAGGAGTGGATGAGGGGGAAAGGGTGACTTGGAAGCCGGTCGGGCCTCAGCTTGGGTGCCGGCCGCAGGATGGACGATGGAAGAACGCTACATCCCAGAACAGGTAGAGGCCCAGGCGCAAGCCCACTGGGCGGAAGCTGCCGTGTTTCGCGTCACTGAGGACCCGGGCAGGGAGAAGTTCTACTGCCTGTCCATGTTCCCCTATCCCAGCGGTCGGCTGCACATGGGGCACGTGCGCAATTACACCATCGGCGACGTCATCGCCCGATACCGACGCATGCAGGGCAAGAATGTGCTGCAGCCCATGGGGTGGGATGCGTTTGGGCTGCCGGCCGAGAATGCAGCCTTCAAGAACAGGGTGCCACCCGCGCGCTGGACTTACGAGAACATCGACGACATGCGTCGGCAGCTGGAACGCCTGGGTTTCGGCTATGACTGGAGCCGGGAGTTCGCCACCTGCAGTCCAGACTACTACCGCTGGGAGCAGTGGCTGTTCACCCGCCTGATGAGGAAAGGGCTCGCCTACAAGAGCATGGCTGAGGTGAACTGGGACCCCGTTGACCAGACCGTGCTCGCCAACGAGCAGGTCATCGACGGGCGGGGCTGGCGATCGGGTGCGCCGGTGGAGCGCCGCGAGATCCCGCAGTGGTTTCTGCGCATAACGGCTTACGCCGACGAGTTGCTCAGTGATCTGGAGCGCCTCGAGGGCTGGCCGGAAGCCGTGAAGACCATGCAGCACAACTGGATCGGGCGCTCGGAAGGGGTGGAGATGGCGTTCGCGGTGGAAGGGGAGGCCGAGCCGTTGCGCGTCTTCACGACCCGCCCCGACACGCTGATGGGGGTCACCTACGTTGCGGTGGCAGCAGAGCATCCCTTGACCCTGCGGGCCGCCGAGACCGATACGCGGATCTCGGACTTCGTGGCAGAGTTCCGCCATACGGCGACCTCCGAGGCGGTCGTGGAAACCATGGAGAAAAAAGGCGTTCCCCTCGGTCTCCATGCCACACATCCGGTCACCGGAGAGCGGGTGTCCGTCTGGGCGGCGAATTTCGTCCTCATGGGCTACGGCACCGGGGCGGTGATGGCCGTGCCGGCCCACGACCAGCGGGACTATGAGTTCGCGCAGGAGTACGGCTTGCCGATCCGGCAGGTGGTGCATCCCGCCGACGGAGGCGCGCAGGATGTCTCCGAGCGAGCCTTCGAGGACAAAGGGGTGCTGCGAGACTCGGCGCCGTTCGACGGACTCACCTCCGGGCAGGCGTTCGACGCAATCGCCGAGCATCTCAACGAGCTCGGAAAGGGCGGCAAGACCGTCAACTTCCGGTTGCGGGATTGGGGAGTCTCCCGCCAGCGCTACTGGGGCGCCCCTATCCCGGTCATCAACTGTGCACGCTGCGGGTCCGTCCCGGTGCCCGATGACCAGTTGCCCGTGATCCTGCCGGAGGACGTGACCCTGACGGAGCCGGGCTCTCCGCTCAAGACCATGGCCGAGTTCATCGAGACCACTTGTCCGGAATGCGGGGAGCCTGCCGAGCGTGAGACCGATACCTTCGACACCTTCATGGAGTCCTCCTGGTATCACGCCCGCTACGCTTCGCCGGACCAGGACACGGCCATGCTCGACGCCCGCGCCAACTACTGGCTGCCGGTGGACCACTACGTGGGCGGCATTGAGCACGCGGTTATGCATCTGCTCTACGCCCGCTTCTATCACAAGGCCATGCGGGATGAGGGCCTGGTGGACTCCAGCGAGCCGTTCACGCGGTTGCTGACTCAGGGCATGGTTGTGGCGGAGACCTACTGTCGCGACGATGCGGCGGG
Organism: Gammaproteobacteria bacterium; assembly: GCA_030066245.1. GTDB lineage: Bacteria > Pseudomonadota > Gammaproteobacteria > JAABTG01 > JAABTG01 > JASJBY01. The sequence goes on along the minus strand of JASJBY010000025.1, from coordinate 15,563 downwards.
CAACCGTCTGTGGTTCAATCCGGCGGACGTGGATGTGGTCATGGATGACAGAGGACACGTGGTCCGGGCGACCCTAAAGGCAGACGGCCAGCCGGTGATCGCGGCGGGCATAGAGAAAATGTCCAAGTCCAAGAACAACGGCGTGGATCCCCAGGTGCTCATCGACCGTTACGGCGCCGACACCGTGAGGCTCTACACCATGTTCACCGCTCCGCCCGACCAGTCGCTGGAGTGGTCCGACGAAGGGGTCGAGGGTGCGTATCGCTTCCTCAGGCGCCTCTGGGCGCTGGCCGCGGCAAGAACGGCCGCATTTGCGGCGGGGGCCGGTGATCTGAGCGGTCTGAATGGCGCCCAGCAGGCAGCCCGCCGTGACATCCACGGCGCACTGAAGAAAGCGCTGTTCGACTATCAGCGCCAGCAGTACAACACCGTGGTCTCCGCTTGCATGACCATGGTCAACACCCTCTACAAGCTGGGCGACAGCGTTGCCGACCGGGCCGTTCTGTTCGAGGGCTACGGCATCGTGCTGCGCCTGCTCGCACCTATTGCGCCCCATGTCACCCACCACCTGTGGCACACTCTGGGCTTCGGCGCGGAGATTCTGGACGCGGGATGGCCTGAGGCGGACGAGACCGCGTTGCAGCAGGACAGCATCGAGCTGGTGGTCCAGGTGAACGGCAAGCTGCGTGCCCGGATTACCGTGGCGGCGGACGCGAGCCGAGACGATATCGAGGCTGGCGCCCTCGGCAACGAAAATGTGATCCGCTTTCTGGAGGGGCGTGCTGTGCGCAAGGTGATCCTGGTGCCAGGCAAGCTGGTCAATATCGTCGTATAGGAGCTGCCATGCCGGTCCCCCTGACGAGGCTGCTATTGTTGCTCCCCGCGGTGCTCGCTACCGCCTGCGGCTGGCACCTGCGGGGCGCCAGCACCATGCCGGAGGGGGTGTCCAATGTCTACGTCCAGGCGCCCAACAAGTCACTGAGAGATGCCTGGAATCTGCAGCTCAGCGAGAACGGGGTCAACGTTTCGGCCACTTCCCAGGGATCGGATGCCCTCCTCGTAGTGGAGCAAGAGACCTTCGACCGTCGGGTGCTCTCGGTGGATCCGGACACCGGCAAGGTGCGGGAATTCGTGCTGGCCTACACCGCTACCGTCCGGGTGGACAGGGCGGATGGCAGCGTGCTGCTCGAACCCTACACCGTAAGGCAGGTGCGGAATTTCGTCTTCGACGAGCGGGCGGTCATTGGCGGCGAGAACGAGCAAAACGCCTTGTATCGGGAGATGCGCCTGAGCGCCGTGCAACAGGTCATGCGCCGCATACAGCTGGCGAGCTGCGGCAAGCCGGGTCAGCAATGCGTACCGTGAGCCGGATAGCGGGCGGGCCGATGCAGGGTTGGGCGCAGGGCGTGGTTTCGGGTCTCGCGCGTGCCGGAGTGCCAATCAAGGGCGCCCGGCGCTCCGGGCTGTCGCTTGAGACGGCCCCGGGAGTCAGGTGTCAGGCTTGTGGCGCGACCGTAACGCCGACGAGCGATGCAGTGTAGCCCGGCACAGCTGTCGGAGCGGCTGGGGCGTGGCCTGGCCCCCGTCTACCTGGTCCATGGCGACGAGCCGTTACAGCTCCGCGAGTCCCTGGACGCCGTTCGCTCCCACGCCAAAGCCGCGGGCTACGCGGAACGACTGGCGCTGGATGTCGAGCGGGGCTTCGACTGGAACCGGCTGCGCCAAGAGCTCGGCAGCCTGTCTCTGTTCGCGGCGAGGCGATTGATCGAAGTGCGGCTGCCTGGCGGCAAACCGGGAGACGATGGTGCCAGAGTCCTGCGGGAATCCGTAGCTAGCCCCGTGGATGACGTGGTGCTGTTGGTGAGCACCGGTAAGCTGGATGCAAGGGTGCTGCGCAGTGCCTGGGTCAAAGCCCTGGATGCTGCCGGAGTCACCGTTCAGGCGAGACAGGTGGAGCGCAGACGCCTGCCGGCGTGGATCCGACGCCGGGCCGGGGAGCGTGGCGTCCGGCTCTCCGGGGACGGCGCGGCATTACTAGCGGACCGGGTCGAAGGCAATCTGCTGGCCTGTGCCCAGGAGGTCGACAAGTTGGCACTGCTGTTTCCAGGCCAGACCGTGAGTGCCGAGGCGGTGCAATCCGCGGTCTTCGACAGCGCGCGCTACAGTCTCTTTGCTCTGACGGACAGCGCCCTCGAGGGGGATGCGACGCGCTCGCTGCGCATACTCCGCGGGCTGCGGGCGGAGGGCACGGAGCCGCCCCTTGTGGTCTGGGCGCTAGCACGGGAGCTGCGGCTGCTGAGCCGGGTCGTGCACGGGCTGGCCCAGGGTGAGAAGCTTGGCGCCCTGCTGTCCCGAAACGGCGTTTGGGAGTCCCGCAAGAAGCGGGTGACCGATGCCGTCAGACGTCACCCGCCGCATGTTCCGCGACGTCTGCTCGGTGAACTCTGCCGGATCGACCGCGTGATAAAGGGCCATGCCCGGGGCGAGCCTTGGAACGAGCTGGAGCGCCTGGTGCTCGCGCTGGCGGGGGTGCGATTCGCCGCGAGCGGGGACAAAGGCTACGCTTAGAATGCCCCAAGTCGATTCTGGCGCTCCTGCGGAACGGGCACGTATCGCGCGTCCCATGTCGCGATAAGTAGCTGAAAAAGATAGAAAACAGAGATTGCATCATTGATTTCCGTGTCTGGTAGAAGCGGAGAACGGGTTTCCGGATCTTCCTTGCGTGAGACGGTCGACTCGATGGACATCAAGGCATACATGACGGGTGTGGGCCAGCGTGCCCGCGCCGCGGCCCGGCAGCTGGCCCGCGCCGGGACCGGGGCGAAGAACAAGGCGTTGGCGGGCATGGCCGACGCCATCGAGCACAGCCGCGAGTTGCTCCAGGAGGCCAACAGCCGGGATCTGGAGCGCGGACGCGAGCGCGGGCTGGAGGCGGCCCTGCTGGACCGTCTGGAACTGACGGTGCCCCGAATTGCTGCAATGGCGGAAGGCCTGAGGCAAATCGTCGCCCTTCCGGATCCCGTGGGCGAGGTGACCGATCTCAACTACCGCCCCACCGGCATCCAGGTCGGGCGCATGCGCGTACCCCTGGGCGTCATCGGCATCATCTACGAGTCCCGCCCCAACGTGACCGCCGATGCGGCGGGGCTGTGCCTGAAATCGGGCAATGCAGCCGTGCTGAGGGGAGGTTCGGAGGCGATTCTGTCGAATCAGGCAATCGCGGGGTGCATACGTGACGGGCTCAAGGCGGCGGGGCTGCCAGAGGAGGCGGTGCAGGTCGTCGAGACGACGAACCGGGAGGCGGTTGGTGAGCTGGTCCGCATGCAGGCGTACGTGGACGTGATCGTGCCGCGGGGCGGCAAGGGCCTCATCGAGCGCTTGAGCCGAGAGTCGCGAATCCCGGTCATCAAGCACCTGCACGGGGTCTGTCACGTCTATATCGACGACCGGGCCGATCCGAACAAGGCGATTCCGGTTGCATACAACGCCAAGACCCAGCGCTACGGCACCTGCAACACCATGGAGACGCTGCTGGTGGCAGCGGGTGTCGCCGACGAAGTGCTGCCTCAGCTGGCGCGGCAATACCTGGATGCCGGGGTTGAGCTGCGTGGCTGCCCTCGCACCTGCGAGATCGTTCCCGAGGCCAAATCGGCCACCGAGGAAGACTGGGACGAGGAGTATCTCGCCCCGATCCTGGCCATACGCGTCGTCGCCGGTCTCGACGAGGCGATGGACCATATCAACCGCTATGGCTCCCAGCATACCGACGCCATAATCACCGAGGATTTCGGGCGCGCACGCCGCTTTCTGGCAGAGGTCGATTCAAGCTCGGTCATGGTCAATGCCTCCACTCGTTTCGCCGACGGCTTCGAGTACGGCCTGGGTGCCGAGATCGGTATTAGCACGGACAAGCTGCATGCCCGCGGTCCGGTAGGTCTCGAGGGCTTGACCTCCCAGAAATTCATCGTCATCGGAGACGGCCACATTCGCACCTGAACGCATGGATCAGCTTTGTCCCAAGCGCCATCCAGCGGCGTTTTTCCCGGCCGCGGCGGCGGTTCGCAAGGGCCCGTGAGTCCGGGATGATCGGTATCCTGGGCGGCACTTTCGACCCCATACACCACGGGCACCTGCGTCTCGCGCTTGAAATGTTCGAAGGTCTGGCGCTCGACGAGGTCCGCCTGGTCCCGGCTCGCCAACCCCCGCACCGGGGATACCCTATTGCGCGTGCCGAAGATCGGCGTGCCATGTTGGAAGCGGCCGTCGCAGCCACTCCGGGACTGCAGGTGGATGCCCGGGAGCTCACGCGGGCCGGCCCTTCCTACACGGTAGACACCCTCGCTTCCCTGAGGACGGAGTTCCCGGAGCGTCCGCTCTGTCTAATAGTGGGTATGGATGCGTTCCGCGAGCTGGAGACCTGGCACCAATGGCAGGGCCTGTCCGAGTTGGCGCACATCGTCATCGCCCGGCGCCCCGGGGCGCCGATGCCGGAATCCGGGAAGCCGGCCGAGTTGCTGAGAGAGCGACTTACCGAAAACCCGGCGGTGCTGCGAGGAACGCAGGCCGGGCGCACCATCCTGCAGAATGTTCCCCCCCTGGATATCACGGCGACGCGAATTCGCAGCCTGCTGGCCGCCGGGCGCAACCCGAGGTATCTTCTGCCCGACGCCGTGCTCGACGTCATACACGAGAGAGGTCTATATCTTGTTAGCAGCTGAGCCCCTGAAGGAACTGGTCGTCGCAGCCTTGCAGGAACTCAAGGGTTTCGACATCCGGGTCATGGACGTACGCGAGCTTACCACCGTCACGGATTTCATGGTTATCGCCAGCGGAAGTTCCGACCGGCAGGTTAAAGCCATGGCCCGAAACGTGGTGGAGAAGGCCAAACACGCGGGGCACAGCCCCATGGGCGTGGAGGGCGACCGTGGTGGTGAATGGGTGCTTATCGATCTTTACGAAGTAGTGGTCCACGTCATGCTGCCGAGGGTGCGGGACTTCTACCAGCTGGAGAAGCTCTGGTCCACTCAGTCGCCCACCAGTGCCTCCATGCAATAAGCGCATCCCGGGACCGAGAATCAGAGCCATGCTCGTCAGGCTCATTGCGGTGGGCAGAGGAATGCCCGCCTGGGTCGCCGCCGGCTTCAACGAGTACGCGGGGCGTCTGCCGACGGACTGTCGCCTGGAGCTGGTCGAAGTCACGGCGCAGCGGCGGGGCAAACGCCAAGACACCACCAGAGCCATGCACGAGGAATGCACGCGTCTGCGGGCTGCCGTGCCCAAAGGCGCCTGGACTATCGCTCTGGACGAAGGCGGCCGGCCCTGGAGCACCCGGCAGCTGGCCGCCGAGCTGGCACGCTGGCGGCAGGAGGAGAGCCATGTGGCACTGCTCGTCGGGGGCAGCGATGGGCTGGACCCTGCCTGCCGGGAACAGGCACGTCAGGTTTGGTCCCTGTCCTCCCTCACCCTGCCCCACATGCTGGTGCGCGTGGTGATAGCAGAGCAGATCTATCGTGCCTGGACAGTGGTCGCCGGCCACCCGTACCACCGGGACTAGCCTGGAGCTGCAGGCCCCATGAGTACTGCTGTCCCGAACCAATGACCACACCCGCCATCTATCTTGCCTCCCGTTCGCCCCGGCGTGGCGCCCTGCTACAGCAGATCGGCGTTCCCTTCACGCCTCTCGCGGTTGACGTCCCCGAGACGCGGCAGACGAAGGAGACACCCGAGGAGTTCGTCCATCGCCTGGCGTTGGACAAGGCTCGCGCCGGCTGGAAATCCCCGCAACGTCAGGACCAGCTGCCGGTTCTCGGCGCCGACACTGCGGTCGTCCTGGAAAGCCAGGTACTCGGCAAGCCAGCCGGTCCGGACGAGGCCGTCGCCATGCTCACCCGCCTCTCCGGGCGCAGCCACCGCGTGCTCTCGGGGGTGGCTTTGGTCCGGGGCGCGCGGGAGGCGGTCCGCCTGAGCGCCAGCATCGTCCGCTTCCGGGCCACGACGGCAGCCGAGAGACGCGGCTACTGTGCGACCGGCGAGCCGTTGGACAAGGCGGGCGCCTATGCGATCCAGGGGCTTGCCGCGGCCTTTGTGAGCCGGCTGGAGGGCAGCTATTCCGGGGTAATGGGGCTGCCGCTGTATGAAACGGTAGAGCTTCTCACGGCCTTCGGGGCATTCACCCTCGGCGGCTCTGATGACTAAGGCTAGTAACTGAGCTGATTAATGGCCCGGCCGAAACCCTTGCCACCTATCATTCGACGCATTCGCGTCACACTACACTAGCCAACCGGGACGGCGGCGTCTGCCAGTTGGCGGAGCTCGAACTCCAGGGTGCTCAGGTTTCCCAGCACGTAGGTGGCAGGGGCGTCGATGCCGGCGACCGTGCCGGGATTGATGAGCAGGGTTTCGCTCCCCCGTACGTTCGGCACGCGTTCGATGACGGCCTGGTGGCTGTGCCCGCAGCACACCAGATCCCAATCGCCCACCGACGCCATGCCACGGGCGTAATGGGGAAAGTGGACCAGGAAGATACGTCGTCCCGCGAGCTCGAAATCCGCGTCCTGGCCGTGGTAGCGGATGATGCTGCCGGCTCGATTCGCCATCCGGGACAGCATGACCAGGTCGCCGGCGTTGTTGCCGTGGATCACGTGCAGCGGCAGCCCGTAGGGTTGTATCGCGGCCAGCACCCAGGGCGAGACCACGTCACCGCAGTGCAGGATCGCCTCGGCACCCGCCTCCTGCGCCTGCTCCACGGCGGCGACCAGGTATTCACGACGATCATGGCTGTCAGAGAGGATGCAAATGTTCATTGGGCGAATGGGGGATGGTGAGTAGTGAGTAGTGAGTAGTGATGGTGTGGTAGTAAGTACTTGCAAACGCTGCTGGCTGCTTACAGACTGATGCGATTCACGAATCACCAGTCACCAGTCACCAGTCACCAGTCACCAGTCACTATTCACTACTCACTACAATTGCCTAAAACGCCGGCTTCTCCGGGGCTTCCTGATACATCTTCACGCTGGCCAGAATCTCTGCCTTGGCTTCGTCGGCACCGCCCCAGCCGCCGACGCGTACCCACTTCCCTTCGTCCAGATCCTTGTAGTGTTCGAAGAAGTGCGCGATCTGCTCCAGCAGCATGTCGGGCAGGTCTCTGAAGTCCTGAACGTTGCGGTACATGCGGGTCAGCTTGTCGATAGGCACGGCGAGCACTTTCGCGTCGTCCCCTGACTCATCGGTCATCTTCAGCACGCCCACCGGCCGGCAGCAGATGACCGAGCCGCTGATGAGGGGGTAGGAAGTCAGCACCATGACGTCCACCGGGTCGCCGTCCGAAGACAGGGTGTGCGGTACGTAGCCATAGTTGCAGGGGTAACGCATGGCGGTGCTCATGAACCGGTCCACGAACATGGCCCCGGTGGTCTTGTCCAGCTCGTACTTCACCGGCTTGGCATCGGCGGGAATCTCCACGATGACGTTGATCTCGTTCGGCAAATCGCGGCCGGAACTTACACGGTCGAGGTTCATAGCGTTCTCCAGAGGCGAACGACCAGGCTGCCCAGCAGGATTGGTCCAAGGCCGAGGATCCTAGCAAGAAATGCGGGCTCGCGATGAGTGGCCTGAGAATCAGGCCGGCGGGCGCGGCCTCTGCCGCCGCCCGCCGGTATGCGGTGAGTGTCAGACCAGCACGGGCACGATCAGCAAGGCGACGATGTTGATGATCTTGATGAGCGGGTTGACCGCGGGCCCTGCCGTGTCCTTGTAGGGGTCGCCCACGGTGTCGCCGGTCACCGCTGCTTTGTGTGCCTCGGAGCCTTTGCCGCCGTGGTGTCCGTCCTCGATGTGCTTCTTGGCGTTGTCCCATGCACCGCCACCCGTGGTCATGGAGATAGCCACGAACAGCCCCGTGACGATGGTGCCCAGCAGCAGGCCCCCCAGCGCCACCGGTCCCAGCACCAGCCCCACCACCACGGGCACTCCCACCGGCAGCAGCGACGGAATCACCATCTCCTTGATCGCCGCTCGGGTGAGCATGTCCACGGCCTTGGAGTAATCCGGCTTGGCGGTATGGTCCATGATGCCGGGGATCTCCCGGAACTGACGGCGGACCTCGATCACGATGCCCCCCGCTGCGCGCCCGACCGCCTCCATGGCCATGGAGCCGAACAGAAACGGCACCAGCCCGCCGATGAATAACCCGATGATGACCATGGGGTCGGAGAGCTCGAAGCTCAGCTTCATACCCTCGGCCTCCAGCGCATGGGTGTAGTCGGCGAACAGCACCAGCGCGGCCAGGCCTGCGGAGCCGATGGCATAGCCCTTGGTCACTGCCTTGGTGGTATTGCCCACGGCGTCCAGGGGATCGGTGATGTTGCGGATGTTCTCAGGCAAATCGGCCATCTCCGCTATGCCCCCGGCGTTGTCAGTGATCGGGCCGTAGGCGTCCAGGGCCACGATGATGCCGGTCATGGACAGCATGGCCGTAGCGGCAATGGCGATGCCGTAAAGCTCCGCCAGCTCGTAGGCGCCCCAGATGCTGGCGCAGACGATTAGCACCGGCGCGGTGGTTGCCTTCATGGAGATGCCGAGGCCCGCGATGATGTTGGTCGCGTGACCGGTGGTGGAGGCCTCTGCGATATGGCGCACCGGGCTGAACTCGGTGGCCGTGTAGTACTCGGTGATGACCACCATGGCGGCGGTCAGGACCAGTCCGATAAGCGCCGCGCCGTAGAGCTGCAAGACGCTGTACGTGCCGATATCCGCCATCATGATGTGGGTGACGGGATAAAAGGCGATCGCCGCCAGAACTCCCGACACGATCAGACCACGGTAGAGGGCGCTCATGATCTTCTTGCCCTCTTGGGCCTTCACGAAATAGGTGCCGATGACCGAGGCAATGATGGACACCCCGCCGAGCACGAGCGGGTAGACGACCGCAGCCTCGCCTGCCTCGCTCAGCAGCAAGTGGCCGAGGAGCATGGTCGCAATGATGGTGACCGCATAGGTCTCAAACAGGTCTGCCGCCATGCCCGCACAATCGCCCACGTTGTCGCCCACATTGTCGGCGATAACGGCCGGGTTTCGGGGGTCGTCCTCGGGAATACCCGCCTCGACCTTGCCCACCAGATCCGCGCCCACGTCCGCGCCCTTGGTGAAGATGCCGCCTCCCAGTCGAGCAAAGATGGAAATCAGCGATCCGCCGAAGCCGAGTCCGATGAGCGGATGCAGCACATCCTCCACCCCCATCATCTTCAGAATGGCGTAGTAGCCGGCGACACCCAGCAGACCCAGACCGACCACCAGCAGACCGGTGATGGCGCCGCCGCGGAACGCAATCTGCAGGGCCTCGTTGAGACCGCCGTGGGCCGCCTGGGCGGTGCGTACGTTTGAGCGCACCGAGATGTTCATGCCGATGTAGCCTGCGGCTCCCGAGAATACGGCGCCTACGGCAAAGCCGACGGCGGTGGCCCAGCTGCCCTCACCCAGGAAAAAGCCGATGATCAGGAACAGGACGATGCCAACGCCGCCAATGGTGATGTACTGGCGGTTGAGGTAGGCCTTGGCCCCCTCCTGCACCGCGGCCGAGATCTCCTGCATGCGCTCAGTGCCTGCAGGCTTATCCAGGATCCACTTGACAGAAACCACACCGTAGACGAGCGCCAGCACGGCGCACAACAAGGAAAATGCAAGCATTGTTTTGTTCCCCCTACTCAATTCGCCCGTGACAGGTCGGGGCCGACCCCGGGCGGGACACCGTGGTGCTCTCGCCCCTCGTTAGTCGCTCTTCATTCTAAACGACGCGCCCGGATTGATGCCGAAGACCGGTTCCTGATGGATCTCCCTGATCCGGTGGTCCACTGCCTGCGGGCCGTGTTCATGCTCCGCTTCCGCCAGAATCAGTCGGGCCGGTTTGCGGTTGCATCCCGCCATTCTGACCTGAGCCTCCATCAGCTCGCGCGATTCGCCCAGTGTCACGCAAGCCACCTTCGGACACAACCGCCTGAGCGGCTGCTCGGGCTCGGGCGATGCGTCGCTGAACTCAGACTTCGAAGCTGGTGCCGACCTTCTTGGCCACCCCCGCGTTGTTCAAGGTCACGTAGTCGGGCAGGCCGTCCTTGTAGGGCGGGTAGTCCTCGCCCTGAATTAGCGGCGCCAGGTATTCCCGGCAGGCGTCGGTGATGCCGAAGCCATCTTCGGTGATGAACTCGCCGGGCATCATCTTCTCCACGTTGGCCACCTCGGCGAGCGGCGCCTTGCCGACTTCCCAGGCGTAGGGGGTGCTCGATGTGCGCACGATGGTGGGCATAATGGCGTTCTCTCCGGCCAGGGCGAAGTCCACGGCCGCCTTGCCCATGGCGTAGGCCTGCTCCACGTCGGTTTTGGAAGCCAGGTGCCGGGCAGCGCGCTGCAGGTAATCAGCCACCGCCCAGTGATACTTGTAACCAAGGGCTTCCTTGATCATGTTGGCGACCACCGGTGCCGCCCCACCCAGCTGAGCGTGGCCGAAAGCGTCGCGCGTGCCGGCCTCCGCCAGGAAACGGCCGTCGGGCCAATGGGTTCCCTCGGACACGACCACCGTGCAGTAGTCATACTTGGCTACCTTGGCCTTCACCTCGGCCAGGAACCGGTCCTGATCGAACTCCACCTCGGGGAACAGGATAACGATGGGGATCTCGGTGGTTGCATCCGAGGCAAGGCCGCCCGCGGCCGCAATCCATCCGGCGTGGCGCCCCATGACCTCGATGACAAAGACTTTTGTCGATGTCTTGGCCATGGAGCGGACGTCGAAGCTGGCTTCCCGGGTCGAGACGGCTATGTATTTGGCCACGGAACCGAAACCGGGACAGTTGTCGGTGATGGGCAGATCGTTGTCCACCGTCTTGGGCACGTGAATGGCCTGGATGGGAAAGCCCAGGGTCTCGCTTATCTGCGACACCTTGTGGCAGGTGTCCGCGGAGTCACCGCCGCCATTGTAGAAGAAATAGCCGATGTCATGGGCCTTGAACACCTCCATGAGTCGTTCGTACTCGGCGCGGTTCTCCTCGAGGCCTTTGAGCTTGTATCGGCAGGAGCCGAAGCCTCCGGACGGGGTGTGTCGCAGCGCTGCGATCGCCGTATCCGACTCCTGGCTGGTGTCGATCAGATCCTCAGTCAGGGCGCCGATGATGCCGTTGCGCCCAGCATAGACATTGGCTATTCGGTCGGTGTGGCGGCGGGCCGTCTCGATGACGCCGCAGGCACTGGCGTTGATGACGGCGGTAACACCACCGGACTGGGCATAAAAGGCGTTCTTGGCCATTTTTGTCTGTTTCCTCGCTTGGGATTATCCTGGGATACTAACACTGCGCCTGGGCCGCATGGTCGGCCTGAACCCGCAGGAGGGTGACCACGCACTCCCCGAGATCCTCGAACTCCTCGACACCTGTTCCGAACATCTGATGCAGCCGGTAGAAGAACTGACAGCGATAGCGGCTGTCATCCATCTTGAAGACGACGAAATGGACGCCGTCCCGCTCCCAGTATACCGCCGGGCAGACAGTAAGCTCCCTGGCACCCGGGCGGGCGCGGACCTCGGTCTCCGCCAGCTCCACTGGAACCTCTGTAGAATACCGTTCTTTCACCGTGGAGCGTATGATCCACAGCTCGGTGTCGGTGAAATCCGGGATGTGCTTCATCGCCCCTGCGGATGAACCTGCGGCCTTCGAGGCAGCAGTGTAGGGTACTTACCGCTGCCTGGAGCCGGCAAGTCAATTTCCTGATACCTCCATGAGTAAAACTAGATTTTGCGCATACGACTCTTCCCCTGCGAGGCCCGTGGTCGTGCGGCGTCGCTCTGGCTCATGAAGTTAGCCGTAAACATTTCTGCGTGGCGGAGGCGCCGCAGCTCCGGTGCCCTCCGCGGGGGTGTCGGCGTGGCGTGCTTGTGCCTGGCGCTGGCGGCGCTGGCCCCTGCTTCATTCGGTATCGACCTGCCGGACATGGGTGCTTCCGTCGACTCCGTCCTGTCGCCCGAGCAGGAAAAGGCCATCGGCAGGTCCTTCATGCGTCAGGTGCGGGCAAAGATGAACGTGGTGGACGACCCGGAGGTGGAGGAATACATCCAGTCGCTGGGTGATAACCTGGCGGCCAGTTCCGACGCGGCGCACACGGGTTTCACCTTTTTCGTGGTGGGCAGCGGCGCCATCAACGCGTTCGCGGCTCCCGGTGGCTACATCGGCGTCAACTCGGGCCTGATAACGGCCGCCCAGACCGAGAGCGAGCTCGCTGGTGTGATGGCCCACGAAATTGCGCACGTCACGCAGCGCCATATCGCCCGTCGTTTCGAGGCCATGGACCGCATGTCGGGCCCCATGCTGGCCGCCATGGCGGCGGCCCTGCTGGTCGGAACGCAAGACGCCAGCGCGGGCATGGCGGCGGCCGCCGCTGCCCAGGGTGCAGCCGCCCAGATGCAGATCGATTACACCCGCGCCAACGAGCTCGAGGCGGACCGGGTCGGAGTCCGGACGCTCGCCAACGCAGGTTTCGATCCGCGCGGCATGCCCGACTTCTTCGAGCGCATGCAGCGGGCGAGCCGCTACTACAGCCGCCCTCCCGAGTTCCTGAGCACTCACCCGGTGACGGCCAATCGAATTGCCGACACCCGGGGGCGGGCAGAGCAGTACGCACCCAAGCGTGCCGTGGACTCCCAGAGTTTCTACCTGGTGCGGGCAAAGTTGAAAGTGTACACGGCGAGGAACCCTCCGGACGCTGTCACCTACTTCCGGGAGGCGCTGAAGACCGGCCAGCACTCCAGCCGGGTAGCCGCACGCTACGGCTATGCACTGGCGCTGGCGAGAGCGGGTAAGCCGCGCGAGGCGCGCACCGCCATGCGACGCCTCTACGATCTCTCCCCCGACACGATTTCGTTTCGCGCGGAACTGGCCCAGCTGGAGATGGCGCTGAATAACATCGATACAGCCATTGCGCTCTACGAGGAGGGGCTGGCCCTCTACCCGGGAAACAGACTGCTGCTGGAGGGTTATCTGGAGGCGCTGATCCAGGTGGGCCGGCCCGACAGGGCGCGCAAGGAGATCCGCGAGTACGAGCGCTACAACGATCTGAACCCGACTCTCTACGAGCTTCTGGCACGCAGCGAAGAGCTTGCCGGCGACAGTGTTGAAGCGCACATCGCCATGGGCGAGTACCACTACATGATGGGGAGTCTGAGGTCCGCTATCGGCCAGTACGAGCGTGCGCAGAAAGCAGGTCCGAGAGACTATTACCAGGCCGCGCGCGTGGACGCCGCCCTGGAGCGCCTGCGAAAAGAGCTGAACCAACGCAGGAAGCGACGCTGACGTGGGCGCTGGGCAGGAACAATAACCCCGATGCCCATGGTTTGACGTGTTTTCAATCCTGGCGCACACTATGCGGCTAGATTGGCGACGGCATAGCCGGCCCCTGGCCGGCGTGAGGCGGTTTGGCACGTCCGGTCGACAAGGCCATCGCCGCGCGAGCAGGATAACGACAAGCTTGGCTGCCAATCAGGAGGTTTGATGCTGAAGCCCTTGAAGAAGGCCATCGCCGTCAATGCCGTGGCGGCCATGCTGGGCGGTCTGGCGTTAACCAGCGCGGTGACGGCCGGGGAAACAGCGGGCATGTCGGCGGTGGAGAAAGGCAAGAAGGTTGCGGTCGATCGCAGGAAAGGAAACTGTCTGGCCTGTCACGTGATGGATGACGGCGCTCTGCCCGGCAACATCGGGCCGCCGCTAGTGGCCATGAAGGCCCGTTTCCCGGGCAAGGGAGAACTCCGTGACCAGATATGGGGCGCGACCAAGAAGAATCCGCACAGCATGATGCCCCCGTTCGGAAAGCATGGGGTGCTCACTGAAGAAGAAGTCGACGTCGTTACGGAGTACATCCATACCCTTTAGACGACACGAGTCTGGCACGAGAGGAGCTACACAACGATGAGTATGCAACGCAGAACTTTTTTGAGGGGCACGTTGGCCGGCAGTGCCGTAGGGGTTGCCGTCGGCGCGGGCCTGCTGACGCCGCAGGCGGTACTGGCCGCCTGGCCGAAGAACGCCTTCGAGGCGAAGAGCGTGGGCGATGCCCTGAGCGCCTTGCACGGCAGTAGCGATGCCGCCGACAGCGGCGACATCAAGATCAAGGCCCCGGACATTGCGGAAAACGGCGCTGTGGTGCCGATCACGGTCGACACGAGCCTCGGTAGCGTGGAGTCCATCAGCGTTATTGCCGAGAAAAACCCTGTACCTCTGGTCGCCTCCTACGAGATGGGCCCCTCTGCCGAGGGCTTTGTGTCCATGCGTATCAAGATGGGCAAGACCTCCGACGTGGTAGCCGTCGTTAAGTCGAACGGCAAGCTCTTTCGGGCAGCCAAAGAGGTCAAGGTCACCATCGGTGGCTGTGGTGGTTAATTCGACGCGCAGGACGAACTGAGGACTAAGAGCATGGCTAAAGGCATCAAGATACGCGCCAAGGCGAAAGAAGGCGTAACGACCGTCAAGGCACTGATCAGTCATCCCATGGAGACGGGAGGTCGTAAAGACAAGAAGACGGGTAATACCATCCCGGCGCATTTCATCCAGGAGGTCAAGGTGAGCGTGAACGGCGAAGATGCGCTCACCGGACACTGGAGCGGCGGTGTGTCCAAAAACCCGTACCTGTCAGTGAAGGTAGCGGGCGCTAACAAGGGTGATACCGTCACCATAGCGTGGGTCGACAACAAAGGCGGCAGCGCCTCTGGCGAAGCCAAGGTCAAGTAACGCCCACTCCGCGCGCTTCGAACACCGGGCCGGCGACGTCCGCCGGACCCGGTTCACCCGAGTCTCTGCCATATGGGTAGCCCCGCGTCCAGCGGGCGTATCGTATGGCAGAGGAAAAACACCATGCGAAGACTCAGGACGCTCGTCCTTCTTCGACACCAAGACGGGAACGGTGAAGACCCTGGAATAGGAAATCAACGAGTGTCGCGTGAAGAACGGCGAGAAGCCGCTGAAATGGGCAAAAGGCAAGATCGACTCCATCAGCGCCTACATGGCCTACACCTCCCGTGGCAACAAGATGGACATAAAGGTCCCGGACGATCCACGTGCCCTGGAGTGGTACGAACGCGGCAAGCGACACTTCTACGCCAAGCGGGGCCAGTTGAACCTGGCCTGCGCCAACTGCCACGTGGACTCGGCGGGCATGATGATTCGGGCCGACAAGCTGAGTCCGGCGCTGGGACACGTCACTCACTTCCCGGTGTACCGCTCCAAATGGGGCAACATGGGTACGCTGCATCGCCGCTATGGCGGCTGCAGCAAGCGGGTTCGGGCCAAGCCCTTCAAGCATCAGAGTGACGAGTACCGTGCCCTGGAGTACTTTCACGCCTACATGAGCAACGGCATCGAGGTGAACGGACCGGGTGCCCGTAAATGAATGGCCCGGACACGGTCAGATAACCCGGCTTCGGCCGGGTTTTTTGTTGTCGCCAGCGTCGAGGACGCGCAGGTCTGCACGTGGTGTTCGTCGCCTGCCTTAACAATGATAATTAAGGCAGTAGCTTAGGAGTCGGCCACAATCCTCAG
>JASJBY010000204.1 GCA_030066245.1 Gammaproteobacteria bacterium | reverse complement strand
GTACGCGCTGGTCTGTCATTTCGCTGAGCGTGCCGTCATCGAAGACGAGATAACATTGTGCAGAGTCGACGCAGACGGCGTGCGCAAGCGGGTTGTCGTCACCGGTGTCGGAGATATGCGGTTTTACGTCCAGCGCCTGAAAGTCTTCACCGCCGTTGAGAGAAACGTGCAGTCGGTCTTGCTCTTCGGCATATACCCAGATGGTTTGGCCGGCGGGAGAGGTTCCGAACATCACGAAGGCCTCCATGTCTGCTGCTCGCAAATGCTGCCGCGCCTTTCCCGCCCCGAACGGTACGAAGTAAAGCCCTTTACTGGCAAGCGCCCAGATGCCCCGCATGGCAGGGTCCGGCTGAGCCTGTATCACGTAGTCGTCTGCCATCTCCTTTATCAACAAGGGGCGCCAGACGCCGCCGCTGTTCTCACTGGTGTAAAGGTGCATGGCGAGATCCCATCCGAACGCTCGCGTGTCACTGAGAGGGATGACTGTGACGAGGTCAGGAATGTGCGCTTCAACGACCCACTGATCAGCGTGAGTGTCCTTGCGCAGGAGTGTTCCGCGATCCACGAGCCAGGTGCGGAACGGATTCTGGCGCGCGATGCCCTGCAGGGAAGTTTCAGTGGGCTTATGTCCGTGGAGTATGGCGTGGGTCACGTCCCGGGGTGGGGCTTCAAGTCGCAGCGCGGCCCATTCGTTCTCGTGGTTAGCCAAGAGTTGTTCTTCGTTTGCGCTCAGAGTGTCGTCGTCGGCGCAGGCTTTGGTCGGCAGTAGAAACAAGGCGCCGTCGTCCATGGCGCATACGGCTTCCCACGGTTCGTTCTCGGCCTCCCGACGGTAGAAGACTTCTTCGCCCAGAATGACACCAACGACCGCGGTCGAGGTCCGATTCAAGGCAAACGGGGACTCGGCAACGCACAGGCGTTTGCCGTTGCGTCGAGTGAACGTGCTCATTCGCCATGTCTTGCCGAAGTCCTCCGTGCGGAAGTGGCGGCAACCCATGACGAATGCCCCTCTCCCGTGTTGCGGATCCAGATACAGGAGCGACTGTCGGTCCGTCAGGTCATCCCCGAACTCGCGCCCGGTGTGTTCCCGAAAGACCTGCTCGGGGTCCATGGTGCGCCATGTGCGACCCCCGTCCTCGGTGATCTGGACAGGTCCCCACGGCGGTCCGACCCAGCCGCGTTGTCCGTCCTGATCGAATCGAAGGACGTTGCCGGAGGTGGGGAGCGGCCGCAGCGTCTGCCACGCATTGCCGTCGCTCTCCCGGTAGTAGAGATAATCCGCATCTACCGCATAGCCTCGCTGGTCGTCGATGAACCACACGTCGTCAAAGATAGGTGTGGCGCTGACAAGCGAAGCCTGGGGCGGCACAAAGGTGCTGTGGTCCATCTCCTCCGGCACGCGCTGCATGGCGGTCCTTTCCGTGGACAGCAGCTGGGCGAGGCTGATCCCTGCCGCGTGGAGACCGCGTGCCTGGTGAGCGTGAAAGGCAACGTAAGCTGCGCCTGGCAGGAGCAGGGTGAGGGCGATCAGAGCCATCTGCGCGCGCCGGTCAAGGACCAGCAGTGCTTTCGAAGGCGGGGTTGCGCTGCTGAAGGCGAGTCCCATGGTGAAGACACAGAGAGCCGCCCACCCCAGTAGCCTTAATGTGTCTGGGAACACCAGCAGATAGCCGGCGGCCGTCGCGGCGGACGCCGCGAAAAGGGGGGTGCGGTAGCCCTTCAGGGGCGCATCCCCGCACGTCACGGTGATGGCCACGTAGAGCCAGGCAGCGCCGACGGTCACGGAGAAGACAGCCTCGATGCCCTTGCCCATCGCCACGTGGATCAGCATGCCCACGAGGCCGGAATCGGGTGGGGCGGAAAGCGATTGCGATGCGGTCAGCCAGCACAGCCAGACGCCGAGGGCCACGGCAACCCAGTTAAGAGACCCGGCGATGGATTCCTCGGCGTGGTGACGACGCAAGAGTCCCCCGAGAACGAACGCCTGCAGCGCCGCCAGTCCGACGATGAACGACTGCAGCAAAACAGGCGGTAGCGGTGGTTGCCACGCAACTTCGTAGAGATGAGAGAATTCTACGGTGAGCAAAGCCAGCAGGCTAACGGAGACAGCGACCACAACGGCCAGGCCCGGAAGCTTCAGCGTCGCCGCCGCGTTCTCTCCTGCGCTGGCCCGCGGTCCGCGCGCAATTCTGAAGAAGGCGCCGGCCAAAAGGAAGCTGCCCAGCACCGCTGGCGCATAGGCCAGCGGGGCCAGAACCACCGTAAGCGACAGCGATGCGGTCAACAGGCTGCAGACTGCGAAACCGTACAGGGGCTGCACGGAAGGGTCTCGAGCCCGTGTTTGCAGGAGCCGGATACTCAGTGCCAGCAGGGCAAGGCCGTAGGGCACGAGCGTTACGGCGTGCATCACCAGGGAGGTGGCTTCGGGCAGACCCGCAACGCTGTCGAGCAGGGACAGCACGATACCAAGAACACAGAGAAGCAGCAGGACGACCACAGGCCAGATAATGCGCGATGGACGTAGATAGCGATGCAAGGCCAGATAGACGTAAATTGTCAGCAGATACGAAAGGGCTGCGAGGACATTGAATGGGAGACCAGGGCGCCGTGAATCGAACAGTCCCTCGAGAACGCCCGCGCCGATGGCGAAGAAAAGGAGCGGTATCTCCAGTAATCCGACGAGAACGGAGACAAGGGCAGCAGTCCGGTAAGAGAACACGGCATCGACACTCGCGGCAACGGACGATTGTCATGCCAATAGCGACCGCCGTGAGCCGTTGCTTGACCGTCGCGACAGCTGGCGTCAGGCCGCAGCGAGGACACAACGGCTATGCCGGTGTGCAGCATCCCGCGGACTTTCAGGCCGGTGCCGAAGAGCGGCCGCCCGAGCACCTTGCCGCGGCTGTCCAGCCGCTGCGCGGACGTGCCGATGGCTGCGGGTTGTCACCTGTCGGCGGCGCGCTGTTTATGCAAAGAACGTCACTTCACCTGTTTCCAGAGAGTATTCTGCACCCACTATTTCGAGACTGCCGTCTTGAATTAACTTCTCGAGTGTTTGTGACCCGTGTCGTAAGTGGTTCATGGCCGCCAGGATATTCGCGCGAATCGCCGATTCCAACAACTTGTCAGGCTGTTCGCGAAGTTCCGTATTGAACAGGGGCTCCACAGCCGGGCGTATACGGCTGACTATCGACTGGACATTCCGCGAACGCTCTTTGTTGGATGACTCCAGATCCTCAATAGTTGCCTTGACAGCGCCACACATGGAGTGTCCAAGGACCACTACCAGTGGAATACCAAAGCGCTCTGCGGCAAACTCGACGCTACCTATCTGTGACGGCGCGACAACATTCCCCGCCACCCTGATAACAAACAGATCACCCAAGCCCTGGTCGAATATGATTTCAGCAGGCACCCTGGAATCGGAACAGCCGAGTATTATTGCAAAGGGCGCGTGGTTGTCTATGAATTCCGCTCGCTGTATCTGTTTTGCGATGGTCGCGATGCTTCGCACTCCTGATGCGAAACACCGATTTCCTTCCTTTAACCTTTCTATTGCTTCACTTGCTGTAGCCATTAATTCCAACTTTAAGCGTTGCCAACCGTTGGACGAAGGAGGACTCACGTTCCTCCACCACACGCACGTTTCTTCCTTGCTTGCCGCTTGCTTGAAACTGTTTTCGCTACAAGGGGCTTCAGTGCAGGCCGTGGCGTCAGAGCAAGTATAGGTGGCATGAACGTCCTTCTCCCAGCCTGCGCAGGGAGTTTCAGCTCATTGGGCGGCGGTCAACCTGCCTTCCGACATTCTGTTCACCTTGAGCTGGTCTTCTGTGCATGGCAGTTGCTTCCATGCCAAAGGGAGGGTCCAACGCGCATTGTGCAACAAGACGCTCGCTACCCTACTGCGCCGCGCGGTGCCGTAGCCCCTTGGCGGTGTTCATCGCGTGGGCCTTTGTCAGTCTCAGCACTCCGTCTGGGACGGCAGCCGTCAGGAAGCTCCTCGCAGCGCGCTTTTCAAGTCCAGGTGGGAGAGGGTTGGAAATGTTTCCCCGGTGGTGGCCGAAGATCCGAGGTCGGCTCAATCCGATACAATCATGCGGATGGCCGATAGTGCAAATACATCTGACGCCGACGCTGAACTGGGGTTAAGGTGACCACGCTGGTCGAAGTGGACGGTGCCTCGGGGGAAGGCGGCGGCCAGATTCTGCGCAGCGCGCTCACCTTGTCGCTGCTGACCAGACGGCCGTTTCGCATTTCCCGCATCCGCGCCAATCGGGACCGCCCCGGGCTGCGCCCCCAGCACCTGGCGGCGGTCCGGGCGGCGTCCCGGGTGTCCGGCGGACAGGTCACTGGCGACCGGGTTGGCTCCGATGAGGTTGCTTTCACACCGGGTGAAGTGAGGCCCGGGGACTACTTCTTCGACATCGGGACCGCTGGCGCCGCCTCCCTGGTGCTCCAGACCCTGCTCCCGCCGTTGGCACTGGCGCCCGGCAGCTCCTGTCTCACCATCCGCGGAGGCACGCATGTGCCCTGGAGCCCCTGCTATCACTACCTGGCTTGGCAATGGCGGTTTTTCCTGGCCCGCCTCGGCATCCCTTGCAACCTGACCTTGTCCATGGCTGGCTTCTACCCCCGGGGTGGTGGTGAGATAGTTGCGCGAACGGCGGGCGACGCAAGACCACGAGCGCTCCAGCTGACCGAGCGCGGTGTGCTGCGCGCCATCCGCGGGTTCTCCGCGGTGGCCAACCTGCCGCGGGAGATAGCCGAGCGACAGCGCAGCCAGGCCCTGCATCGACTGAGAACGCCGCTGCCGGATGTTTCGCCCGACGTGTCCGTGGAGGAGCTCCCTGCATCCAGCCGCGGTACGGTGTTGCTGCTTTTGGCCGAGCTGGAGTTCGGGCGAGCTTGCTGCTTTGCGCTCGGTGCTCGGGGCAAGCGCGCAGAACGGGTGGCCGACGAGGCTGTGGATGCACTGACGGCCTTCCTGAATACTGACGCTGTCGTCGACCCCTGGCTGGTGGAACAGCTGCTTATTCCGCTGACCCTGGCCGACGGGCCTTCGTCCCTGCGAACCAGCGAGGTAACCGCGCATCTCCTTACCAACGCGGAGGTAATCCGGCTCTTCTTGCCGGTCGAAATCGGCGTGGACGCTCCCCTGGGCAGTCCCGCAAACGTCCGCCTGAAACCGGCGACGGGCGAAATCAGCAGGCTGACTCGGGGAGCGAAGGGCACGTGTTCCGCGAGGAGTTGATCGCCATCCTCAAGCAAAGGCCGACCTCACTGCATGAGTTGGCCCTGCTCCTCGACGTCAAACCGCGGGAGCTGGAGAACGAACCCCGGCACCTCTTTCGCTCCCTACGCGCCGATCCCATGTGCCCGGTGATCGATCCCGCGAGCTGCCGCAGGTGTGGTTTCCTGTTTGACGGCTACAAGCTGCACATGCCGGGCAAGTGCCCGCGCTGCAAGGGCACCTGGATAAGCGACCCGCTTATCTCCCTGACGGAGAAGCGATGAACGATCCATCCGACAAGACAGGCGACACGGACCGCGGGCCGGTCCTGCGCGTCAATTGCTACGCCGGTCACCGTGCCGACACTGAGCCGAGGCACCTGCAGTTCGGAGGGCGAGCGGTAGCGGTAACCGAGATTATCGACCGCTGGCTGGATCCGTCCCACCGCTACTTCAAGCTGCGCGGTGACGACGGCGGCATCTACCTGCTGCGTCACGATACCATCAGCGATAGTTGGGAGATCAGTCTGTACGACAGGGGATGCCGCAGCCATACTTGCTTGGAGCCATAAAGAGGCCATCCACCTCTCCTCCCCTGACTACGCTAGGTAGTGCCTTCCATACGGTCTCTGCATCCCGAATCCGAACCACCTCACTAGCCAACAGGGCTTCCGCGAGGGCCGGGCTGCCGTCTGGTAATGTGCGAGGTGGCCCTGGGGCCACCCCGCTCGACCTCAAGTAACTGTCGTCGCCAGGAGCAGTACGGCAATCAGGGGCAGTCGCCGAGGCTGCGCAGGGCGATGATCAGGTCGGTCCGATTGACTGAACCGCTACCGTTGAGATCCTCGGGACAGCCATCGCATGCCCCGAAGGCTTTGCGAAGGGCCAGGACGTCAGCGAACTTGACTGTCCCGTCAGCGTTCAGGTCCGCAGCGCAAACAGGGCCGGTTATCTCGTAGATCCCCGTGGTGCCTGAGACTTCGTAGCTGACCACGAGCAGGGGAGCGCCCGTGGGACTGTCCTCGGCGTCGATGAAGAGGAGACCTTCAGGACCAGTGTCGCCCAAGGCGGCAAGATCGAAACCATCCTCGTCTTCATCGTGTTGGGCAGCGAAGTTTCGGTTGTTGTAGTACGACCGGTAGGAGACTTCGTATGGGTTGGTCACGTCGAAGGTCATGACGCCACCCACGTCCTCCATACCCACGAAAGCGAGTGTCCGGCCGCCAACCCGGCCGACAGTGACGCCTTCGGGCTCGGGGCCCTGGGCGTCAGATCTATTGTCAAACTCAGGGTCGTCGTTGTCGCTGTTGAAGTTGGCAGGGATCTCGTTGGCGATGTTTCGCTCGATCATGTCGCCGCTGTCGGGCATCCGGGTCGGCGGGTGCGCTGAAGCTTCCCGATCCCCCGCGAGCAGTGACCTAGTTGCATGGCGGAACGCTGGTATCTGGATTGGGGCCGTAAACACGGCAGGTTTCCCGGTAGCTATTATCGATTTCACTGGACTCCCAGACGGCACCGCCCGGCGCGCCGGGAATGGGCGGATCCGCATGCGCTTGCAGGAATAGGTCCCAGTCCTGGTCTGTATCTGGCACCAGCATCACGCCGACGAACTCACGGCGTTTGGCGCCCGGAGGCATGGCCGGGAACTGGACTACAAAGCCCTCCGGCCCGCCCCCTGGAGCGAGCGTGAGCGGGTTGATCACCACCCCGTTCACGGTGACGTCGAAAGGCGGTGTGTCTGCAGTGCCCAGATTCTGTGCCTCCACGGCGACTTCCACGGATTGACCGAATTGAGCGTACTTGAACTTCTTGACTTTCAAGTTGGGCAGCTCGAGTCGCGGCTGGCTGATTGCTACGAGGTCGTAATTCAGTTCGTAATCGCCCAAGATGTCTGCCAGCTTGCAGTCACCATGCAGCATCCCCGAGTCGTCCCGCCAGAGTTCGCATGCTTGGCCGGCGCCGGGTATCAGTCCCACGAGAAACAAGAGCAGGGCTGCTCTAGGGTCTTTTGTCCATACTCTTTTCATGATTCACCTCCTCCGGCACTTGGGAGCATCACAGAACGCTCGACGGGATGCCTCGGCTCTGGGTTAGAAGCCTAACGTTTTGGGATTAGGATGTGGGTGAAGAACTTCATCCGGCCGATGTGGGAAATTCACGCGCCGCTTTGATTTCGACGCACTTGTCGAGGCACGAAGCCGCACCCTGGCAAAGGTGTCACGAAGCCAGGAAACAGCAACGTGTGGGGACGACGAACGAGGGGCTGCCTCGCAGAGCAGATTTCCCTCAAGATAGCCGAGACTGGCCGGGGGTATGCCATATCGCTGCGCCGAGATACGCGCTTCGTGGGAGCGGTCAAAGGCGTCAGCGTGACGATTGAAACGGATCGTCAACGGCGACAGTCGGACCTGCCCGGCGTGCGGAGGCAAGCTGGTTGACGGCATCTGTTTTCGAGCGGAACCGAGGCAGCGTCGACTCTTCGCGACTGATGCAATATCAGGCGTCAGGCTGAGGCATCCTCCATGCCTCTTTTCTCCCAGGATCTCTCTGCTGCGCTGGGTCGCCTATTCCTTACAGTCATGGGATTTGCCGGGGAACGTCATAGCGTGATGATTTCATTGCCATAATCGCCCGGCGGCCCGCGGGTGCCGGGTGAAACCGCGCTCTTCGGCGGCAAAATTTGTCGCTTTTCTTTACGCTCCAGTCTCTACGGCAACCGGGGCTGGACGTAAGCTGTTGATCAAGAGTGGGCCTCCTGAGCTGGCATGGGCTTTGCCCCTTCGAGTTCCCGTTGGTGCGGGAAAAAAGGAGCGGTTGGACCGCTCACCCCTTGTGCATGGTACTCCGTCAAAGCACTGTGACGGAGTACTGGTATGACGGCCATATTCTGCTCATGCCCGGATGAGAAAGGAGGTTTGCCATGAGATTACGGAACAGGATTCTATTCACTATATTCGCGTCAGCATTCCTGGCATTGTTCGCACTGGCGCCTGTTGCAAGGGCGGATGTCATCACGGACTGGAACGAAGAAACTCTGAACACCGCGCGCAACCTGTCACTTGGCACCGCCACGGCTGGTCGTTTGTACGCCTTGGTCAACATTGCCATGTATGACGCGGTCAACGGCATCGATGTGGCCGATGGCGCGTCACCCCGGGACTCTGCCCTGGTCAGGCCCACGTTCATCCCGACCGGTGGTTCGCCGGTTGCCTCACCGCCCGGGGCCGATCGGCGCGCCGCCGCGGCGGCCGCGGCCCACCGCGTGCTCAGTTTGGAGCAACCCAGCCGCTCAGGTTTCTACGACGCGAGGCTGAGCGTCGACCTGGCTGCGTTCGGCGTCGGTGCCACCGACCCCGCGGTGACGTGGGGCGCAGCCGTTGGCGAGCAGGTCGTCGAGCTGAGGACCGACGACGCACCGGCGGTGGACGGTGAAGACCCCCAGGCAGGCGGCACCGGCGTCGGTAAGTTCACGACAGATTTCGGATCATCTCGGTTTCGCAACATGAAACCGTTCGGCATCGTCGACAAACGCCCGTACCGCGGTGAGGGCCCGCCGCCGCTGACCAGCGCTGAGTATGCCGCCGCCTTCAACGAAGTAAAGACTCGGGGTGACAAGCGGATCTCCGACCTGAACCTCGACTCCGAAGGGGACGAGATTTTCAGGTTCTGGAAAGGGGGCGGAGGTAGCGAGCGCCCGCCGGGTCTGTGGATTTCCATTGCCAGGGTCGTAGTGCTCGACAGCCAACATGGGGTCGACAATGATGCGGACGAGGACAGCCTTTCCCGCACGGCGCGGCTCTTTGCCCTTCTCGGCATAGCCCTGGGCGATTCGGTAATCACCACCTGGGATGACAAGTTCGAGTACCAGTTCTGGCGGCCAAAAACGGCCATTAACAACGCCGATCTGGACGGCAACGGGGATACAGACGTTGACCCGGACTGGCAGCCCAGGAACAGCAGCAAGGGCGGTTCCCCGGAGTACACCTCCGGCCAGGCCACATTCGCCGGTACGGCCTCCACCATTCTGGCCCACTTCTTCGGCGACAGGGAGAGCTTTAGCTTCAAGGGGACCAACGAGGCATTTGCGCCCAGAAACTATGACAGTTTCTCGGAGGCAGCCGCGGAAGCTGCGGAGGCTCGGATCATTGCCGGCATCCACTTTCGCTTCAGCCTCGAGGAGGGACTGGCCTTTGGCCAGGCGGTGGCCGAGGAGGTCCTGGCCAGACGATTGTTACCTCGTGATGAAAGGGGTGACAACGACGGTGATGAGAATGATGACGATGACGACGATGACGATGACTAGATAGTGTTCATCCAGAAATCCGGTCTTCTGTTGGGCACGGCGCTTTCGCGCCTTTGCCCAACCTACGGTAAGGTACTGTTTCTCGAGTAGGTTGGGCAAAGCGAAGCGTGCCCAACAGAGATTCGGTGCTCGCAAAGAACGCTGTTTCTGGATGACGACTAGTTCTACTTTGTCACATTCAAGTGCCTGAATATAGGACAAATCGGGTAGAATAGCGTGCATGACACGGACGGCAGAATAATGGCAAAGCGGATGAGCCGAAGCCCACCGGAAACGAAGTAGCGAAAAGAGGATTCGAGATGCGAAAAGCCCCCTGGCAACGGTGGGCAAACGCTTTATGCGGTTTTGCGAGAGTTACGCGGCGCATTTTCAG
>JASJBY010000203.1 GCA_030066245.1 Gammaproteobacteria bacterium | reverse complement strand
GAAAGAGAGTAAAGGTCCGGTGGACCTTTACGCCGCCGAACGGGTTGCCCATGGATGGGCAACCCTGGACCATCTAGCGTAGCGGGAACGCGAAGCGCGGATGGAAGGGGGATCGGTCAAGATGCAAAGCCAGAGTGGGCCAAGAACCGAATAGGACAGACTGTTCAAAAGAAAGACTGCCTCGGTGAAGCCAATGTGCTGAGTTTGCCAACATAATCTGCGATCGGAAGTCCGCCTGGTGAGAAATCCGGGCTATAGCGCCAGGCCGAAGCCTGGGAGAGGGGGATTTTATGCATGAGTAGATGAAACCTCTCAATGGAATCCAGCTGGTGGAAGTCCAGCCCGGCCAAAGCCGTAGCGGGCAGGCCGGTAGCGCGTGTTGCACCTGCATCGGGTGACCGGTGAGGTGAAGCGTACACAGCGAGGAAGCGGGCCGCGAGGATTCAGCTCCGAAATCGTTTCATCGTGTCGGTGCCGACGTTGTTAGCCTGGCGGAAGGTTGCATCGGGGCGAGCGTTAGGCGAGTTCGCACCCGGACCGACGGAGTCCCTAGCCCGGGGCACGCTTTCAAAGGGATTCTCCAGGAACCTGGGAGAGCTCCTTATCTCCTCCCGAGAGCCGGGTGTGGTTCACCCGACCCCAACGAACCAGGCCCCGGGGTACGGATGCGCCCCGGCGGGAGCAAAGCGAAGCATCCGACGGCAGAGGTACCAGGCCGCCAAGGGAGACCGGAGGCGGCTGGGACGGGTAGGGAGCAGTCTTACGACCCCATAGTACCGATGAAGGTGGGGAAGCGCAGGGCCTTGGCAACGGGGCGGCCATGCGACCCACTCGAGGGAAGGGGGAAACAAGCGGACGTATCGGTTTGACGGATACATGTCGTTACTCAGATAGCGAGCAAGCATGTCAACAGAACTTGACCGAATAGCCGAACTGGCCCGAGAGGACGGGCAGCGGCAATTTCTCTCGATAGCTCATCTGCTCACACCCGAGGCGTTGCACCGCGCCTTCAAAGCGTTGCGCAAGGACGCGAGTGCCGGGGTGGATGGGGTGACCTATGCGGAATCCGCGGCGAACGCCGAGGAGAATGTGCGAAAGCTCTACGAGCGGTTGAAGGGCAAGCGCTACCGGGCTCAGCCCCTGCGCCGGACCTACATGCCGAAGGAGAACGGGGAGCAGAGACCTATTTCGATTCCCGCCCTGGAGGATAAGGTGGTGCAGAAGGCGACGATGGAGTTGCTCAATGCCATCTACGAGCAAGACTTTCTGCCCTGTTCGTACGGATTCCGTCCGGGTCGCAGCGCCCAGCAGGCACTGGACGAGGTGGGCCGGATTATCTGCCGGAAAGGCACCTCGTATGTGCTGGAAGCGGACATCCGCGGTTATTTCGACGCCATTGTGAGAGAGCCGCTCTTAGAGATGGTCGAGAGACGGGTACGAGACGGAAGCCTTCTGAGGCTGATACGGACATGGGTCAACGTGGGTGTCATCGACGACGGTCGGCTACTTGTCAGCGAAACGGGTACCGGTCAGGGGCAGATCATCAGTCCGCTGCTGGCCAACATCTACCTGCACTATGTGCTGGACGAGTGGTTTGAGCAAGAGGTCAAGCCCCGGTTGCGGGGGCGGGCCTATGAGGTGCGCTACTGCGATGATTTCATTCTCTGTTTCCAGTATCGGGAGGACGCGCAGCGTGTGCTGCGGGTATTGCATCAGCGGTTCGCCCGCTATGGTCTGGAGCTCCACCCCGAGAAGACGCGGCTCATCGAGTTTGGCCGCACTGCGGCGGCCAATGCGCGCCGACGCGGGGAGGGTAAGCCGGCAACGTTCGACTTCCTGGGCTTCACCCATATCGGGGCACGCAGTCGCCGCGGGCGATTCACCATCCACGTTCGCCCGATGCGCAAGCGGCGGCGCCGAGGGCTCAAGGGCATCTCGGCGTGGTGTGAGCGCCACCGGCATGACCCGGTCAGCGAACAGTGTGGGGCGCTCAACACCCGGCTGCGAGGGCACTACCCGTACTACGGCCGTCCGACGAACTACCGCAGTCTGTGGCAGTTCTACCGGAGTGTACGGCGCATCTGGAAGAAGTGGCTGAACCGCCGCACCCGCGGCAAGACGTTCACCTGGACGAACTTCGCAGCGCTGCTCGCTCGGCACCCGTTGTTGCGCCCGTATATTGCCCATTCTTGGGTCGGTACGGGGAGTCCCGCTTGAGGAACCGAGCGCGGTAGCTCCGCTCGCTCGGCTCTGTGAGGGTTGCGCCTTGAGGCGCATGAAAGTCAGTCGCCTGAGATGGCGGCCGCGGTAAAGCCTAGCCAGCAGCCGCGTACCGAGTCTTGCGTGGTGAACCGGTAACGGGCGCTGCGAAGCGTAGACAGGGAGACGATAGGCCGGAACGAAAGTGAACGGAGTATAGCCTCGAAATCGATCGTGGTCGAAGCAGCCGACCTTATCCCTCTATGGGGAAGGCAAAATTCCAGGATGCGCACTGGCAAGTGTCCTGGGGTGCTTCCGGGGTCCTACCGCTGGCATGTCGTTGAAGGCTCTCATGTGAACAAGGGAGGTCCGTCGGGTTCAAGCGGAGCTTGAAGGGTTGGACAAGCCGACAAGGTAAGGAAGACCCGATGGCCCGGCGGAAGTCAGACTGGCTGATAGTACTCGGAGGTCGGGAGAGCCGGCTACTTGGGGAAGCGGCCAGCGGAGAGTGAATCGTTCTTGGGAAACATGAGCTCCACACAGTGGGAGGAGACGGTCTTTGATGCAAAGCGAAGAGCAGCCAGTCATGGCAACGGGACTTGAACGAATAGCAGCGAAAGCTCGGAGTGAACCGAAGCTTCGGTTTACCTCGCTGGCGCACCACATCACGGGGGAACGGGTATGGGAGAATCTGCAACGGATACCGAGTGACTCGGCCCCAGGCGTTGATGGCCAGACGGTAGCCGAGGCGAAGGAGGACTTTGCCGCATGGATAGAGCCCATGCTCCAGTCCGTGCACCGTCAGGGGTATCAGGCGCCGGCCATCCGGCGGGTGTACATCCCCAAGCCCGGCAAGCAGGAGAAACGTCCCTTGGGCGTGCCTTGTGTCGCTGACCGGGCGCTGCAGCGCAGCACCGCCCAGGTGCTATCCGCCATCTACGAGCAGGACTTCCTGTCGTGTTCCTTTGGCGGGCGGCCCGGGTTGGGTGCCCATCATGCGCTGGCGACCCTCACTGAGGTCATCGCCGGGAGCAAGGTGGGATGGGTGCTGGAGGCGGATTTGAAGAACTTTTTCGGCAGTTTAGACCATGGATGGCTACTGCGCTTCGTGGAACACCGAGTCGGAGACCCGCGCCTTATCAGCTTGATACGGCGTTGGCTGAAAGCGGGCATACTGGAAGAGGGGGAGATACATCCGAACGAGGAGGGGATACCGCAAGGCGGGTCAATCAGCGTGCTGCTGAGTAACCTGTACCTGCACTACGTGCTCGACCTGTGGTTTGAGCGGGTGGCCAAGCCCCGGTTACGGGGCGAGGCCTACCTGGTGAGGTATGTTGATGACTTTGTCGTGTGTTTCCAATATCGGCAAGATGCCCTGCGCTTTCAGGAGGCCTTGTGCAAACGGTTGGGGAAGTTTGGCCTCACCCTGGAGTCGGCTAAGACCCAGCTCGTCGAATTTGGTCGCTTTGCCCAGCGACATGCGAGCAAGCGAGGGAGGAAGCGCCCGGAGACCTTGTATTTCGTGGGCTTTACCCTCCACTGCACGCGTAACCGCAAGGGCAACTTCAAGGTGGGACTGCGTACCGAGAAGTCTCGGCTGAAGCGCAGTCTGATGCGCCTGCGCGACCTGATGCGACGAATGCGGCACCTGCCGGTGCGGGAGCAGGTGGACAACCTCAACTGCGTGTTGCGGGGCCATTATGCCTACTACGGCATCGCCGGGAACTTCCGGGCCTTGCAGAGAGTACACCGGTTCGTGGAGCGGTACTGGCACAAGATGCTGAGCAGCCGTAGCCGCAAGGGCTATGTCCGGTGGGAGGTTTTCCACCGGATAAAAGCGCGCTTTCCGTTACAGCAACCGAAGCTGCGCCTCCCTTATCGGGAGTTGCAGGCTCTTGCTGTGCTGTGAATCTTTCACTCGACGAACAGCGTAGTGCGGGAAAACCGCACGCTACGTTGTGTGGGAGCCGGAGGCGGGTGACCGCCTCTGGCGACCCGGTGGGAGGTCCCCGCGTCTGCTAGGGTGCACCTACACGGGCACGTAGCCGGAAACGGCGGAGACTGACAAGGGCAGCCTACGGCTTAGCGCTGGGGTCTCCTCTACTCGGAGGGTTATCAGCTTGGAATCTGACGCTCCGCCAGGGAGAGATTCGCGTACAGATTTGCCGTGATTTCCTCTCCCTCGGGGGTTACCGACAGATAGCGTAAGGCATCCGGGATGTAGGGGTAGACGCTGGTCCAGTAGAAATCGGGGTAATGAGTCAGCAGATCCCCGGGATTTTCGTAACCCATGGTTTTGTTGAAGCCGGTCTCCTCAAGTTCGTAGAACAGCGCCGGGATCTTCTTGAGGTACCGAGGATCCCCCAGTTGGCCGATGAGGTCGGCTGCCCGCACCAGGCCGGGGTAATCGCCGGTATTGGGTGGGTCCTTCGAGTCCGGGATGGGGAATCGGGTCAGCTCGATGTTGCGCTTGATGCACTCCACGTCTATGGCCGGATGGTCCGCAAAACACTCATCGACATAGCGCTTGCCCCGGTCCACGTGATAGGGCATGAGGCTGGCATCCGTTTTACCGGGTGGCAGCCTGACGCGCTTGACGCCGTTGCCCGACGCGAAGAATTCACCACTGTCGGCCTGACAGATCCCCTTAACGTAGCCAATGTCGTGGCAAAGCAGCGAAATCACCACGTGCAGCCAATCCCTGGAGCTGACGTCGCCGTTCTGCAGATGCTTGCCGCGCAGTATGGCTTGACCGACTAGGGTGACGTGTACGGTATGCTCGACGTTATGGTAAAGAGCGTCGCTGTTAGCGATGTGTGACACCGCGGCCTTCGCGGCGGATGCGATGCTGTCGGCGATTTCTGGATCCTTCCCACCGTAAGTCAGCTCATAGCCCTGGCGCAGACGCCCGACAAACGCATCGGAGAGTAATTCCGTGATGTTGAGCATGCGTATCCCTATGGTCTGAGCAGCCGGTCCTTCCCTGAACGCCGGCTCGGCGGCTCGGGTCGCAGCCCATTGCGCCATTCACTACTTGCGCCATTGGGGGGCAGTTTCTAGCATGTTGGTGCCGCGTCACCCCGCAGGTGAGTCCCAAGAGTAGTATAGGAGAAACTTCCTGTGCAGACTGCAAAGTCAAAGCCAACAATGAGACCTGGCGCACAGCTTCAACGCTTAATCACCTGCGCGACCGTGCCAGGCACCGCTGTCCAAGCACCTGGCGGACACTTCCGCTCGGCTGCCCGGCGGTCCCAAAGCCGGGTGCCGACCGGGGCATACGGGGACTTGACGCACGGCCGGTACCCTGTTTCATGACCCGGCTGTGGGTACGCCATCTGGGACAGGTGGACTACCAGGTCACGTGGCGCGCGATGCAGTCGTTCACCGCGGGTCGAACCACGCACACGCCGGACGAGATCTGGTTTCTCGAGCATCCGCCCGTCTACACATTGGGACGGGCGGGCCGCCCGGAGCACCTGTTGGCGCCGGGCGATGTGCCGGTCGTGCAGGTGGATCGCGGGGGGCAGGTGACCTACCACGGACCTGGACAGCTTGTGGCTTATGTATTGCTGGATCTCGTCCGGCTTGGCATTGGCGTACGCCGCCTGGTGGAGCTCCTGGAGCAGGCAAGCATGGACCTGGTGGGACGGGCGGGTGTGCCGACGTCGCGACGCGAGGGTGCACCGGGCGTGTATGCGAACGGCCGCAAGCTGGCGGCACTGGGTCTGCGCGTGCGCCGAGGGTGTACCTATCACGGGCTGGCGATCAACGTCGATATGGATCTCAGCCCATTTCAGCGCATTGATCCCTGTGGCTTCCCTGGACTCCAGGTCACCACGCTCCGCGCGCTGGGGGTCTACTGGGACTTGGGTTCGACACGCGACAAGCTTCGGGAAGAACTGGTAGCTAAGCTCGGGTATCCGCCAGGCAGTATCCGTGTCAGCGAAGGTTCTCCGGACGCCGACCGCGGGGCGGTCCACGCCTAGCGACGCCCACGGGCCGCCCCAAGGGGATTGGAAGGCAGGCGACCGATGGCGCTGCCCGCACTGACAGGTCCGGCAGCGCCATCCACCGCATCGACCCGGGACTCGACAGATACTCATGGTCCGACTGCTGATTGCACGGCTGGTCGTCTCCGCCGTTGTGGTGCTCGGCGTAAGCTGCATGGTCTTCCTGCTCATTCATCTGGTACCGGGTGATCCCGTGCAGGTGATGCTTGGCGAGGGTGCCCGAGCCGCCGACCACGCGTCGCTGCGGCGTGCGCTTGGACTGCACGATTCCCCGCTGTCGCAGCTGGGGCGCTACCTTGGCGGCCTTTGCCGCCTGGATCTCGGAGTCTCCCTGCATTCTGAACGGCCGATTATCCAGTTGCTGGCCGAACGGCTGCCGGCAACCATCGAGTTGGCGCTGGCGGCGTTCTTGACTGCGCTGATTATTGCGCTGCCGCTCGGCGTCGTGGCCGCGCTGCGTCGTGGGACGCTCTGGGATATCGGTGCTGTCGGCTTCTCGACCCTTGGGGTTTCAATTCCGAGCTTCGTCATGGGCCCCCTGCTGATATTGATTTTCTCGCTCGCGCTGGGCTGGCTACCCGTCAGCGGCAGGGAGGGTGCCGGCGCCCTGGTCCTGCCCGCCATGACCCTCGGTACGGCCATGGCGCCCTTGCTCTCCCGCATGGTCAGATCTGCCCTGCTGGAAGTGCTGAGCGAGGACTACATTCGCACTGCGAGGGCGAAAGGTGTGGGCGATATGGTCATCATCTTCCGTCACGCGCTGCCGAATGCGGCGTTGCCCATCATCACTACGCTCGGTCTGCAGTTCGGCACATTGCTTGGCGGCGCTGTGATCACCGAGACGGTGTTCGCCTGGCCTGGCATCGGGCAGCTCACCGTAGAGTCGATTCAGCGGCGAGACTACCCTGTCGTGCAGGCGTGTGTGCTGGTGATCAGCCTGGCTTACGTGGTAGTCAATACGGCCACGGATCTGGCCTACGGCTGGCTGGATCCCAGGATACGCTCCGGGGCGGGGCCGTGAATCGTGTCCGGCTGCCGCTGCTGGTGCTCGCAGCCTGGGGGGCAATGGCTGTCCTGGCGCCATGGCTCGCGCTTTCCCCTGAGCAGATTTCACTACCTCACATCCTGGTGGCGCCCGGGCCGGAGTCCTGGCTGGGCTACGACGACCTGGGCCGATCCATCGGCGACAGGTTGGCCGCCGGCGCACGGACATCGCTACTGGTCGCGCTTTCGGTGGTTTCCGTGTCTCTGGGCGTCGGCGTCATGGTGGGTACGCTGAGCGGCTGGCTGGGGGGCTTTGGGACCAGATGCTGGTGCGGCTCATCGATGTGTTTTTCGCATTTCCCGGTATTCTGCTCGCTATCGCCCTGGCCGCTGTTCTTGGGCCGGGAATCGAGAATGTTGTGATCGCGCTGGCGGCGGTCGGCTGGGTCGGTTTCGCCCGGTTGGCCCGTGCTCAGCCCCTGTCGCTGAAGCAAAGGGGACATGTCGAGGCGGCCGTGGCCCTGGGCACTGTCCCCCCGCGCATCCTCTAGCGACATGTGCTTCCCCTGCTGGCTGCGCCGCTCATCGTCGAGTCCACATTCGCGGTGGCAGGCGTGGTCATTGCGCAAGCCGGCCTCTCTTTCCTGGGGCTCGGCGTTCAGCCGCCCTAGCCGTCCTGGGGTAACATGATTCGTGACGGCACCCGTTACATGCTTGTGGTACCTCACATGGTTGCGGTGCCGGGCGTGGCGCTGATGATGGTGGTTGTGTCGGTCAATCTTGTGGGCGATCGCCTCCGGGACTATCTTGACGTGAGGCTCAAGGATCGTTGAGAGTGGTGCTTACTGAACATACCAGCGAGGCTCGGGCGACCGGTCTTCTGGTCCGCGGGCGCAGGCAGAGCGATTGCGTGACAGCCATTACCACCCGGTTTGTCCGTCCGCTTTGTCCAGATAAGTCACATACCGGGCGCCTCGCCACTGCCAGCCTGAATCGTAAGCCATGTCTATCGGACCGTTGATGGTGGATCTGTCAGGACCGGAGCTGCTCCCGGATGAGGAGGAGATGCTCCGCCATCCGTTGGTGGGAGGGGTTCTGCTCTTCAGCCGCAATTACGAGTCTCCCGAGCAGGTTCGCGAGTTGACCTCCCGCATCCATGAGCTACGCGAGCCGCAGCTGTTGGTGGCGGTGGATCACGAAGGCGGTCGGGTGCAGCGGTTTCGCGAAGGCTTTACTCGCCTGCCCGCCGCAGGTCGTATTGGCGAGGCATATGATAGCGCTCCCGAGCGCGCGGCGAACGCTGCCGAGCTCTGCGGTTGGCTCATGGCCTCGGAGCTGCGGGCGGTCGGCATCGACCTGAGTTTCGCTCCGGTCCTGGACCTGTATCGGGGGGTCAGCCGTGTCATCGACGACCGGGCCTTTCATCGCAATCCAGAAGCGGTGGCGCGACTGGCGCGCGCCTACATGAAAGGCATGCAGCAAGCGGGCATGGCGGCAGTCGGCAAGCATTTCCCCGGGCATGGTAGCGTCGAGGCGGACTCTCACAGCAGCTTGCCCATCGATTCACGCTCGTTTGCGGACATTCAGGCGGAAGATCTGCTGGCGTTCGAGCGGATGATTCATTACGGGCTGCCGGCTATCATGCCAGCACATGTGGTCTACCCCGCGGTCGACGAGCGGCCCGCGGGTTTCTCGCTACGCTGGCTGCAGAACGTGCTGCGGGAGCAGCTCGGTTTCCGGGGAGCGACGTTCAGTGACGACCTTAGCATGGCCGGCGCTTCCTTCGCAGGCGACTTCGCAGACAGAGCGCACGCGGCGCTCACCGCGGGCTGTGACATGGTGCTGCTGTGCAACGACCGGCAGGGGGTACAGGAAGTCCTGCGCCGACTGGGTTCGTACCGGGATCCCGTGGCGCAGGCACGTCTGGTCCGGATGCATGGACGGGCTGGCATGGCCTGGGACGAACTGCTGGGCACCGAGCAGTGGCGGCGCGCTGTCAATCTCGCCGAGTCACTGGAACGGGAGCCGGAGCTGGCACTTGGGGATGACTACCTGTCCTGACGGTGGCAACGCCATCCCCGGGCCTGAGTGCCTGGCAGTCCCCCTGACGCTGTCGGGTGCGGCGCGGGGATTCGGCAGACAGCTTGCGCAGGTGGCGTCGCGCCACCGCACACGGGCGCTGGATTCCCAGTGACTGACCGCTCGCATCCCGCCGGCATGTCCACCTGGTCATCCATTGCCGCAGACATCAGTGCCGCTACGAATGAGCCCTTTGAGCCGCTCGCGCGTCGCTCCGTGGGCGGCGGCTGCATCAACAGCGCATATGTCCTGGAGGGTGCAGGGTGCCGGTACTTCGTGAAGACCAACTCGACCTCTGCTCTGGAGATGTTTGCGGCGGAGGCTGAAGGCCTGCGCGCCCTGCTCCGTTCGGCGGCCGTTCGGGTGCCGCGGCCCGTGTGCGCGGGGGCTGTGGGGGCGACCGCCTATCTCGTCATGGAATACATCCAACTGGGAGGTGCGCCCCGACGTGCGGCGCAACGGCTTGGATGCCAGCTGGCCGACTTGCATCGCACCACGGCCGACCGCTTTGGCTGGCACCGGGA
>JASJBY010000202.1 GCA_030066245.1 Gammaproteobacteria bacterium | reverse complement strand
TCCGCCTGCTCGGCCCAGAACGCCTCCGGTTCCGAGACGGAGCGTTCATACATGCTTAGGTACTGCTCGTTGGAGACGTGAGCGCGCGCGGCTGCGTCGGGCGGCACGTCGTATCGTTTTTCTTCAGTCATTTTTCTCTCCGGTGGTGGTGGGGTGTGCCGGTTCGCCGAATCGACTGGCTCGCCGGGCAAACGCGGCCAAGCTGTCTTGATTCTAGCCCGTTTTCCAGCACCAGTCTCGCCGCCTTCCCCTCCTGGAAAAGACGCCGCCGCGGCCCGCCCGAAATCCGTTTGCGGGCTGGTCAGAAGCCGGGCTGAGGGCAAACTCGCGGAAACCTGGCGCCCTCGAAAAGTGAGCGCTCACTCACTTCTAGAATGCTCGGGCTTATGGTTTTTTCTGAGTCTCCCCGGCATTATCTGGAGAGCGACAGCGGCGCCTGACCTCAGCCGCTGCGTCGTCCACGGCAGCGAGCGTCATGCGCCTACGCGAACCGCCAGCACATCGCACTCGGCCGCATGCAGCACTGCGTTGGCAGTGGAGCCCAGCAGCAGCTCCAGACCATGCACTCCGTGGCTGCCGAGCACGATAAGGTCCGCGCCGATTTCAGAGGCGGTTTGCACAATAGCCGTTTTCGGCGTGCCCACCTCTACCCGACACTCGGCGTCAGCCACGTTGAGCTTATCAGCCAGGCTCCTCAGGGACCGCGCCGCGTTCTCCACCAGCCTGGACTCCATGTCAGCAGGGAAAGACGACATCAGATCATAGACAGGTTCTTCGTACACATTGGCCACCACATGGAGTAGCGTCAGGCGTGCGCCGTATTCCCGAACGAGTTGTATCGCGCGAGCTCCGACTGCCTCGCTATCTTCGGAAATGTCTATCGCCAGCAGTATGTGCTGATAGGCTGCCACCCCTGATGAGCTCCTGCTGCTTCTGCTTCGCTTCTGATTCTACCTGTCCAGGTGTATTCCGGGATATGAAGCTCAAGCTATCCGTCCGCCGCTCGCCCTCTACGCCGCTGCCCCGACCGCGCCGACGCGTAGCGTATTCCGAATCACATGTGTAGGTGCCGAGACAACATCATCCTGCACTCTCGACCCCGGGATGCAACTGGTCCATCACCTCGGACGCGCATCCGCCGGGATTCGTTGAAGGCTGACAGGGAGTCGGTTTGGCGCGCCCCCCGGCGGTCTTCCTCAAGAACTCGCTGAGTGTATGTGTCGCTGCTTGAGCCGCACGTAATGCTCAGCTACGTAGTCCAGGTAAGCCTGCTCCTCGGACGTGAGTGGGCGCGCGCGCTTCGCTGGTCTGCCGAACCATAGATAACCTCCCTCCAGACGCTTGCCCGGTGACACCAGGCTGCCCGCGCCTACGATGGTGCGGGGCTCCACCGTGGCCCCGTCCATGATGACCGAGCCGATGCCGAGCAGGCAATGGTTACCTATGTGGCAGCCATGCAGAGTGACGTGGTGACCCACGGTGACATGGTCGGAGATGATAAGAGCATGACCACCCGGGCTGAAACGGCTGTCGTGGGTGACATGCAAGACAGAACCGTCCTGAACGTTGCTGCCATCTCCGATGGAAATGGAATGGATATCACCTCGGACCACCGCCATGGGCCAGATCGACGCATCCCGACCTACCGTCACGTCGCCAATGACTAAAGCCGTCTCGTCCACATAGGCTCCGGCGGCCACGGACGGGCTTTTGTCGCCGAAACGTCGAATGGTCATGGCTTATCGCTCTTCTTGGTCTACCGCGTTCCCGCGGCGCGCTCGGGCGCGGTTGCCTTGCTGGCGAAGTTGGCCAGCGCTTTCGCTACCTTCTCGAGGGCCTTGTCGCACCCGCTCATCCTGTGACGCCGTGACAGGTATGCGGGTGCGTTGTATCCAAGCCAGACCTGTCCATCGTCGTCCTCCCAAACCAGTGCTTTCTGGGGCAGGTCGATGGCTGCGCTCGGACTGCACTGCATGAGCGGTGTGCCGGACTTGGGGTTACCGAAGATCAACAGTTGCGTGGGAGGCAGCTTCTGGCCAACGCGTCGAGCCCCCTCCGTGTGGTTGACCCGCGCAAATATGCGCATCCCTTTCTCCTCCAGCGCCGCGACCAGTCGCTGCATGGTGCCGTCCACGCTGTGAGCGCTACGCACTGTCACCAGGCCCTCGGCAGCATGTGCCGCGGTTGTGACCAAACAAAGCATAAGTAAAGAAACCACGCGTTGCATGAGTTATCTCTTCTGCCAACCGCTGTCAGGCTCGTCCCACGGGTGCCGCTGTGCCACTGGCCAGAGTGCGTCAGCGCCGGTCATAAACTTGTCGGCATGGCGGAGTACGACCTGTTCCCACTCTGGGGGTAGGGCTCCGTCCGCGGCCGTCAATGGGTGAGCCACGTAGCACCAGGGATCCCGCGCCGAGAGTTCCGTTCACACGTTGCGGCGTGCGGACATGGTTCGGGCGCCCACATCAGGCTGCAGTATGCCACCGCCGTCCGCCGAGAGAAACCGGGCCTCCGGGTGTCGTCGGCAGATATCCATGAAGAAGTCGGGCGCCGACGACTCGGTGTGGATTCGGACCGGCATGCGATGGCGCTTGGCAAGGTCATTGACCTTACGGAATATGGGTGTATCCCAGCGTTGCCCGAAACCGGGGATGGGGTTTAGCTCGCCGATGCCGAAGTAACGCCCGCTTTCCGGAGCTTCGCGCATTATGTCCGGCACCGACTCATCCCGGGTCCAGGTCAGCCAATCGCCCGGTCTTGCATACGGGCGGAAGAATGGCAGCACCTGGTCGCCACCTGCTTCGCGCAGAGACACGGGTAGCTCCAGCGGCGTGCTGGAGACGACCGCCAGTGCGACATCGTTGGCGTAGAGATTGCTGCACGCCTCATCCGGGCTGGTCACCTCTGCCTGGTTCCAGTTGTAGTGCAGATGCGCGTCGGCACACAGAAGCGGCTGCGCTGAGACAAAAGGGACGAACAGCGCCGAGAGCAGAGCTGCCAGGAAGAGGGTCGTCATGTCGGCTCAGAAGCGGTCTGTGACCACAATCTCCTCGAGGGGCAGCCGGCTGGTAGACGGCAAAGGTTCCCCCATGGGCTTACCGATGGCCACCATCATGCACAAGGCGTAATCCTCGGGCAGGCGGATCAGTCTGGCCAAAGCCTCAAAATCGAACCCGTCCATGGGGCAGGAATCGTAGCCCATGGCGCGGGCTGCCAGCATAAGGCTCATGGCGACCAGGCCGCATGAGCGCATGCCTTCGTCTCGCTGCATCTGCGCATCGTCACGATAGTACTGGTCGATTGCCGGCAGGATGATGTCCTGCACCGCAGGGGGCGCGGTCTGCCAGTGTCGAGCGGGCTCCTTGTCCCAGGCCCGGAGATCCACGCACAGCACCAGCAGCAGCGATGCATCCGTTACCTGGCGCTGATCCCAGGCAATCTTGCGGATCTCTTGCCGGAGCTGGCCATCACGGACGCGAACGAATCGCCAGTGCTGCAGGTTGAAGGCGCTGGGCGCCCGGGCGGCGTAGCGTATGAGCGCGTCTACCTCCTGTTCAGCCATGCGATGTGCCGGATCGAAGACCTTGATTGACCGCCGGGTTCGCAGCGCGGTTGTGATCTTCATTTCGCACATGACAGCAACACCTCGCGGAAAGACGGCGCCTGAAATTCTGCAGGACCGTTACCTGCTGCCGCAGTCTACCACCCGGGCCCGGTACGCTGCAGGTCGCGGGCCGGCCAAGGGTTGATTTCTGTCTCACTGAGAATGAGGCCGGCCCCCTACCGGCCTTGGGAACTTCTTTCGGTCCATGCACTCACCAGCAGAGCGACCGGCATGCGCAAAGAGCTGCCGCCGGAGAGGACGCACCAGCGTGCCGCAGTGGTGGGCGGAAGGGAATTGTGATAGAGATGTGCGGCTTGCAAACACGGCTGCCTTCAAGGCTCCTGTAAGCGGATGGACCGGAGGCGCTGAGCGTTCTTTAATCTCAACCTCATCTCAGCGCCGGCATCCGGCGGCGCTGCCCCGGCGAGCCCAAACGCTATCCCAGCTCGGCATGAGGTTCGCGCGACCGCGCCGGGGCCGACCGGCTGTCCCGCGCGCGGGCTCTGGCGGGCGAGGGAAAGCCCCGCGTCTCGTCGGGGTTATGAACGTGACGGCGCAGACAGCGGCCAAACATCCGCAGCTCGGGGTGCGGTGGCTGCGGCGTCCCGCAGAAGCTGGCTTAGTCAGGGCGGTCAGCACCCCGGGCAGGCTCCCTGCCATCGGTATGAGGGGTGCGTGGAGACGGCCCGGGCCGCGAAATGGCTCGAGCTGTCATTTGACCTTGCGGAACGCGAGGGACAAGAGTCTGAGTTTGACTGAGCAACCCAACAGGAGACAAGCTCAAATGTATGGTTTTCACATTAATACTTCCGGCGCTTTCGACGAGGTCGTATCCCGGGTCACGGAGGAGCTGAAGAAGGAGGGCTTTGGCGTGCTGTCGGACATCGATGTCCAAGCGACGCTCAAGGCGAAACTGGGCATCGACCACCGGCCTTACCGTATTCTCGGCGCATGCAACCCGCCGTACGCTCACCAGGCTCTGGAGAAAGACCCCGATATCGGCTTGCTGCTGCCGTGCAACGTTGTTGTGCGGGAAGAAGATGACGGCAACGTTACGGTGGCTTTCATGGATCCGGCTGCGGTGTTGGGTCTGGTACGCCTTCCGGAGCTCGAGACGCTAGGTGGTGAAGTCAAGGCCAAGCTCGAGCGTGTTCGAGATGGTCTTGTCAGCGCCAGCGGCTGATCAGGTCATCTGC
Organism: Gammaproteobacteria bacterium; assembly: GCA_030066245.1. Classification (GTDB taxonomy): domain Bacteria; phylum Pseudomonadota; class Gammaproteobacteria; order JAABTG01; family JAABTG01; genus JASJBY01. The sequence goes on along the minus strand of JASJBY010000202.1, from coordinate 5,001 downwards.
GTTGCGGAGCCAACAACACGCGTCGCAGTCGCAGCGCGTGTTGTCGTGCCCCCACTCCGTCGTGCGGGCATCAACATAGCCGTGGCAGTGCTCCAGCGCCTCGCGAAGGGCTTCCAGCGGCTTTTCTTCCACCGAGACGTTTTCGTCGTTGCTGAATAACCAGGCACATTCTAGGCCATAGTAGCAGTCTCCACACTCGCCGTCCGACTGGCTGAAGTGGCCGCTATGGGAGCAGTTTTGCAGCTCGACGCTGCCACGCATGAGGCGGCGCGGATAAGCAAGTGCCTGGATGATTTTCTGCTTCACGCTAGCGTAGTTCCTGCGGGGCCCTGAGGCTCCTTTCCTCCACTTGTCAGCCTACCCGCTCCAACCAAAATGCTGTTAGTAGATTGAGACAACGGCGCTTCGTTTGTTGTTCGCGCTAGGCTCTTGCCCGGCATGGGGGTATTCCCACCGAGGGGTACGCCTCCACGCCAGCAACCGCGGACGGCTGTGGGCAGCCCGCCGGAGCCCCTCAGCGCAGCTCTCTCTCCTTGTATTTCCCGTCCGTCCAACACAGGGGCATGGACTCCCCGGACGGGAATATCAGCTCGGTCTTACTGAATTTGGCGGGGTCCTGAAGCTCCTCTCCGGCATGGAATCGCCCGATGACCTCGCCCCTGAACGGGTCGAACAGACTGGCCAGATCCAGGATCTCGACCAGGTCGCTCGTGGGCTGGTGTTTGAGGTACATGTCCTGTCTCCTTATTCTGGCCGACGACAAGCCGACGCTCGCTTCAACAGACGCGGGCTATGTACATTGCAGCGCGTAACGGGGCACATTTCAATACGCCGGTCGCTGCGGCTCGCTAACCAGGGGGGGCCGAATCCTGCACGGCAGGCATGGACAATAGCTGCAGCAGCGCTACCGAAGTCGATCCAGCCGCAGTCGCATGCGCTCATCGAAAAGACGGCGCGCCGCAAGCCAGACCGCGGCAACAGTACCGAATCCGCTTCCTGCCGAAATCAGAAACATGATGAGGATCTGATACTTCACGGCCTCCATGGGCGGGGCACCAGCCAGTATCTGCCCTGTCATCATGCCCGGAAGACTGACCACGCCGGCTGCCGCCATAGCGTTGACAATGGGTATCATCCCGCTCCGCACGCTGCTCCGACGCAGGTCGGCCACGGCCTGTCGCCAGTCCTGCCCCAGCATCAGGCGTCCCTCGATGCTGGCCCGCTGCTGCCAGGCGCCTTCCGTAAGACGGTCCACACTCAGGGCGATGCCGTTCATGGTGTTGCCCAGAAGCATACCCAGCAGGGGGACGGCGTACTGAGGTGTGTACCAAGGCTCGGGCCCGATGATGGCGGTGAGGGCGAGAATCGCCACTGCGAATGATGAGACGAACATGGACAAGGTGCCCAGGCCGTAGCCCCACCAGCCGGTAAAACGGCGCTGTTGCCTGGCCATTACCTCCCAACCTGCGACGGCGAGCATGAACAGGCTCATCAGAGCCACCCAGCCCAGGTCGACGTGCGCAAACAGTGCCTTGAGCACCAGCCCCACCAGGGCGAGCTGGACAGTGGTACGCAAGGCTGCCACCAGCAGGCGATTGCCCAGCTCGAGGCCCAAGGGCCACGATATGCCCGCGAGAGCGAGCACCAGGAGGGCGGCCAGGCCCAGGTCCAGCGGCGAGAGCTGGATGAGATTCACGATGCGGTCCAGCCCTCCAGGCGTCCGCCCGTCAGTCTCAGCTGACGCGACGAAACTCTCTCGACTTGCGCAGGGTCGTGGCTCACCCAGAGCACAGCGGTGCCGTGCTCGCGCTGCTGGCGAGCAACCAAGGCTTCAACCCGCTCAACATTCTTCGGATCGAGGTTCGCCGTCGGCTCATCCAGCAGCAGTACCCCGGGTTGGTTGCAGAGCAAGCGCACCAGAGCCAGCCTTTGTCGCTCTCCGCTGGAAAGGCGTGCCACCGACCAGTCTGCCACTTCGGGCCCCAGGCCGACGTCGACCAGCAGCGTGTCGTCGACGGTGGTGAAATGCGCGCCCACCCGGTCGGCCCACCACGCACTCTCGGGAACAAGCAGTCCCACACGCTTTCGCCACTCGGTCGCGGCAAAGCTGGCGCACGCGACTCCGTCCAGCATGACTCGGCCCTGATAGGGGTCCAGGTCGGCCAATGCGCGGAGCAGCAAGCTCTTGCCTGCTCCGGATTCGCCCGAGACACACATGCATTCGCCGCCGCGGAGCTCGAAGCTAACCGGGCCGAGTCCGCGGCTGCGCAGATTCTCCACCTGCAGCTTGTTGGCAGAGTCCGTGGTCTTGGGGCCACCAGGGTCCATGGGTGTCAATCTGGGTCTCAACGCGCTCGCCGCGTTTCATCGTCCGGTTCTCGGGGTACGCCTGAGCAGGATCTGGGGGCGGCCACCGCAAGCCGGTCATCTCGGCAGGCAGTCCAGACGCGCCGAGCGAAGGCGCGCATGGTAGCACGCGCGCGGCTGACAGTGCTGACCCTAGAGGCATCCGGCGCCCAGGCAGGGCTGTGATAGACTTAGAAGTGTAAAGATAAGGTGACGTCGGACCGGCGCGTGCTGTCCCTGGCGGCCCCTAAGAAGCGACCTGTGTGCGGCTCAGCCGGGCGCCGGGGAGTGCGGTCCCTAGGTCGGGCGGCGTGCGTTTCGTATGAACCGGTACCACGTCGGGGAGGGGTTATGTTGAAAATATGGGTCCTTGTTTCCGATGCCACTCGCGCCAGGGTCTTCTCCACCGCAAAGTCCCGCGGGTCTCTGGAGGAGGTGGAAACGCTGGTGCATGGCGAGAGCCGGCTGCATGAACAGCAGCTCACTTCGGACGCCCGTCCGGGGCGGAATCTCGCCGGAAACGGTAATGGCATGGGCCACTCCATGGGGCATGAATCGGACCCGAAGAAGCAGGAAGGGATCCGCTTCGCGCGCGAGATCTGCGATTTCCTGAGCAGCGCGCACGCAGCCAGACGCTTCGAGAGGCTGTACATCATGGCGGCGCCTTCTTTCCTCGGCGAGCTGCGCCATAATCTCAGCAAACCTGTGATTCAAACCGTGTCCGAACAGATTGCCAAGAACGTGACGCGCATGGATCCCGCCACCATTCGGGACCACCTCCCGGAGCGGCTCTAGCCCGGATTGCTCACCGGGATTCGGAATCTTGGGTCACTCTGGCAAAGCAGATTGGCCGATCGTCCGCAGAGGCAGAGCTGTAGCTATGTCTCAAGATGGGATCGGTCAAGATGCAAAGCCAGAGTGGGCCAAGAGCCGAATAGGACAGGCTGTTCACAAGGAAGACGGGCTCGGTGAAGCCAATGTGCTGAGTTTGCCAACATAATCCGCGCTCCGAGGTCCGCCTGGTGCGAAATCCGGGCTGGGGGTCAATCGGTCGCCGGTCACGGCTGCAGGCCATGTGCCGCCCGGCCGGAATCAGTGAAGCTGGGAGAGGGCGGATGTCGTGTCGGACAGTCGCTCTATCAGCACGGCTACGAACACCTTCAGGAACCGGAGCTGAGCCCCCATGGAGGCCCGGTCAATGGTGTTCGCATTCACCTGCATGATGGCCACGTCCGTTTTCGCCCGCACGCTGGCCGTTCGCTGGGTCTTGGTCAGGTAGCCCATCTCGCCGAAGCAGTCTCCCTCCTGGAGGCTGCCCACGGGTCTTCCTCCCTTGTCTATGTCCACGATGCCCGAGAGGATGATGTAGAAGGACTGCTTGAAATCGCCTTCCCGGATGATGAGCGCACCCTTTTTGTAGGTCTGCCAGTCGCTGGCCCGGATCAGCTCCCAGATTTCGGAGTCCATGAACTCCCTGAAGAAGCCCAGGTTTTTTACTTTCTTGAACTTCTCTTTGAGCGCCGACTCGTCGTGGATGGCCTCCAGGTCGTCGAAGATGACGGCCAGATCCGTTGCCAGGTCCAGCCCGGTCGCATAGCGGTCGTTCGGCGCCTTTTTCAGCATGCGTTGGGTGACGTAGTCGAGTCCCTCGGGCAGATCGTTGCGCAGCTCCCTCAGCGGCGGCGGCTGGTCGTGAGTGATCTTCTGGCTGATGGCGTTGAGGTTGTCAGCCATGAACGGATGTCGGCCGGTAAGCAGCAGGTACATCACGGTGCCGAGGGAAAAAATGTCCGAGGCGTTGGTCATGTCGCCGTCGTTGATCTGCTCCGGAGACATGTATAGCGGAGAGCCGAGCACACCCACGATCTGCGTTTCCTTGGCGTCCTTTCGGGTCACCAGGGCAATGCTGAAATCACCCAGCTTTACGTCCTGGTCTTCGGTCAAGAGAATGTTGCTTGGCTTGATGTCGCGATGAATAATGCCCTGGCGGTGGGCGTAGTCCAGCGCTTTGGCAATCTTGTAAACAATCCCCACCACCTCGCGGATGGGCAGCAGGCTCTCCGGGTTGCAGGCGTGCTCCAGGGTTCGCGCGCCGCGGATGTGCTCCATGACCAGAAAGCAGTAGTCGCCCTCGATTCCGGCGTCGTAGACCCGCAGGATGTTCGGGTGGTCCAGGAGACCGGCCGCATGAGCTTCGTTGAAGAACATTTTCCTGAAGCGCTGCCCACTTTCCATGTGGCCCGTCAGCTTGGGGTTGGCCACCTTGAGCGCAACTTGGCGGCTGGAGAACGGGTCATGGGCGGCGAACACGGTGCCCATGCTGCCCTCGCCTATCTGCTCGAGGACCTCGTACTTGCCGAATTTTCTCGGGTAGTCACTCATCTGACGAAGCGGTATAGCGCCTGGCGGACGGGCGCCGCTGATTTCCTAACCTACTGCTGACCGTGGGAATTCCACTCAGGAACTATAGCACCGCTGGGCTCCAAGACCCCGTTACCGCGGTTTTGACGATTTCCGAGCGCCCGGCTGGACCTGCGCTCGCGCGCCCGCATCCGTGATCGGTTAAGCATTTGCGGTGGGGGCCGTACCGGCACGAGCCGCCGGGACACGCCGTGAATACCTCCTTGTAGGCTCGACGGCCGCTATCCCTGCGGC
>JASJBY010000201.1 GCA_030066245.1 Gammaproteobacteria bacterium | reverse complement strand
GGACGATCGGCCAATCTGCTTTGCCAGCGCGACCCAAGATTCCGAATCCCGGTGAGATATCCGGGCCAGGACCCGTCACAGTAGTTTTGAAGAAGTACTAGGTTTCTGAAGAACATGTTCTATCCTTCTGTTTCAAGGCGTATATTGTGCGCACCACTTTCCCGGCGTGGTGAATACGGCAGGGCAAGAGCGAGCAGGAGGCACTGGAGTGGAAGACGGAAACCGGAACCGGCCCGCGCCGGACAATGACTTCAATGACATGCTGGCGTCCGGCTCCGGCCGGTCCACCGAGTCGGCGTCGGCCCGGCGTGCCCGAGATGCGGCTATGCCCATTGCCAGTCGCGGGGGCAGTTCCCGCGCCAGAGATGTTTCGGGATGGCTTGGTCTGGCCTCGTCCGGGCGCCTACCGTCGTTCCCGGAGCTGGCGCCAGCCATCGCGCCGGTCTTGGCCTTGCTTGCAGTCTGCACGGGGGCGATGGCCCTGTGGCTGAATCACCGGTTGACGCCGGAGGTACATGAGGTCCAGGCCTCGCTGCACCGCCTCGAGGCCGAAGTGGCGGCAGGCCTGGATATCCAACGGGAGGTGGCCGCCCTGACGACCGCACTTGAGGCTACCCAGTCGCACCTAGCGGCTCTGGACGACGCCGTTGCCCGGCAAACGGAGTCGGCCACACCGTCAACCGTGGTCCGGGAGTTCGGGGCCCGACTGGATACTCTGACCGCTGCGGTCGAGGAGCTACATGCCCGGGCTGCCGAAGCAGCGCCGTCGAAGGTGGCGAAGGCCACCCCCACAGCCAATGCCGCCACCTGGGCGGTTCACTTGAGTGCCTTCTCCGCAGAGGGGCGGGCGCTAGCCGAGGTCACCCGACTGCAGGCACTCGAGATCCCCGCCGAGAAACGTGCTTTCGTGGACAAAGAAGGCAGGACGTGGCACCGCGTCTTCGTGCAGGGCTTTGAGAGCCGCACCGCGGCCGAGACCGCGAGGGCAGGCTTTCAGAGCAACGCAGGTGTCCCCCACACCTGGGTGGAACGGGTTCCGAGTGTCGCCGCAGAGCGCTCCCGAGCCGGCGGCTGAGGCGAACGAGGCGCGACCGCGCCAGGTCAGGCGGGAGGCTCGCTGGACCGCACGATGATCTCGATGCGTCGGTCCAACCACTTTCGATACCCTGCCGCTACCGATGCAATAACCGCCGGCTCGCTCTCACCCTTTCCTTCGCTCGTAACCCGGCCGGCCGGCAGCCCTTGTTGTATCAGATAGCCCGCCACCGAGCGGGCGCGCTCCAAGGACAGAGCCAGATTGTATTCATCCGGGCCCGTGCTGTCCGTATGTCCAACTACAGTGACAGTCCACCCGCGATGCCGGCTGATGATGGCGGCCAGCTTGTCCAGCACCGGACGCGACCCTTCAGGCACCTCGGCGCTGTCGAAGCGAAACGGGATCTCTTTGCGCAGACTCAGCTTGAGGGTGCGGTCGTCAAGGCGCTGCACAGGCAAACCCGAGCGTCGCAGGTCCGCATGTAAGGCTTGCAGCCCGTCGTTCTCGGCTGATGGCGCTGCGCGCGGTGCCTCACGGGCTCGCGCAACCCGGGTCGAACCCGCCTGCTCCGGCGAGGCTGCCGGCTGCGGGGGACGGACCTCCGCCACGACCGTGGGCTCCACCTGCGAGCGCGCTTCGCTGGGCGCTGACGGCGGCTTGCCCGGAGCGGGCGGCCGGGCGACTTCGTCTGTCTCCGCCGGCTGCCGACGGGGGCCGTCGAACTGGGCGACAACCTCAGCGGCCACCGCAGGCGACGCCGGCGACCCCTTGCCGTCGGGCTCCATGGACGTGCGCCCGACCGGCTCCCGGACATCTGCGCCGCTCGTGATCGTCGGGCGGGCGACGGCGGAGTCCGGCGAGACGTCAGTGCCAGGCCTGGGCCGGCGCTGAAGCGTGGAAGCGCCCGGGGCCTGCTGCATGGAGGCGGGCTGCGGAGCGGAGAATTCGGGCGACCGGGAGAACTCTAGGCCCGACACGCTGGCCGAAGGTTCTGCCTGCTGCTCCGCAACAGGCGCGTCTGCAACGCCGCTCTCGACGATGGTTGAAACCGTCATGGGTCGTTCGCCGGAGTCAGCGACCGTCGGCAGCACAGGCTCCGGGGTCGTGATAGCGGCTGAATCCGTGGCAGGCTTCGCAGCAGGAGCGCCGGACCGGCTGTCCCACGGAATCGCCAGACTGGTCTGGAGATCCATGAGGCGTGCCTTCCACGTCTCCCAGCGCGATTCAGCCAGGTCCATCAACTCCGGCCGACCGAGCGCCAGGGCAAAGGCAATCAGCAAGAGTATCAGCACCCCGGCGGCGGTGTAGCGCCACACCCTACTCCGGGGCCGCGGCGCCACGACCGGCAGATCAACTGTTACGCCGGCGGCAGCGGGAACATCCTGCGGCGCCCCTTCGGACCTTCTAGCAGGCGGCTCCGCCACGGGCGGGGGGGCGAATTTCGTCGGCATGGTCGCCACGCTTCTTTCACCCTTCGATTTGGCGACCGGCGACAGTTCGGCGGGCTCCTCCCGTCTTTCTGGTGCCACCGTCGGCGGTGCAACCGGGCTCGGCACCTCACGCACCGCCAGCCGAGCAACGTTGTTGCCGGTGCCACTGCCATTACCGTGGCGTCCTGCTTGTGCACCGGCTGCGGCCTGCGCCTGTGGAGGCGTTGTCCGCCCGTTCGTATCCGCCTCCCCACCCTCGCCGAGCAACGCCAGGGGAGACAGGGTGTCCACGTCCGAGACCGCCGCCTGTCCCGCACCTTCCTCGGCTCCCGCACCGAACAGCTGCTCCTGACGAAGCTCCCGGACGACGACTCGCGCATCCGCCTCGCCCAGCTCGTGCTTGCCTTCCACGTAGCCGTGCAGCAACAGCCGGTCAGCGACGATGTTGATGCGACGCGGCACGCCGAGACTGGCGGCCTGCACCAGCCGAACCACGTCGCCACTGATGATGGGATCACCGCGCCATCCAGCGCACTTGAGGCGATGGCGTAGGTACTCGCGGGTCTCCTTGAGCTTGAGGGGCTCCAGATGGCACGCGGCGAGGATGCGCTGCTTGAGCTGTTCCATACTCGGTTTAGCGACCATGCGGCGCAGCGCATCCTGGCCAATGAGAAAGATCTGCAGGAGAGGCCGGCGATGGACGTGCAGATTGGTCAGCAGGCGGAGTTCCTCCAGCGCGCTTTCGGATAAATCCTGGGCCTCGTCGACAAGTAGCAGAGTCCTTTGGCGATTACCGGCCTGACGCAGCAACACCTCCTGGATTCGCCGCAGCAGAGTCGCCTTGTCGAGTCCCTGGGCGTCGGCGCCAATCTCGTAGCAGACCATGCGCAGCAGGTCGTCGCCCTGCAATTGGGTCGTTGTGAGGTGCGAGACAATAACCGGAGCACCCTCGAGGCCGGCCAACAGGTCCTCGATGAGGGTTGTCTTGCCTGTTCCCGGCATACCGGTGACAAGGACAAAGCCCTCCCCGCGTTCCAGGGCATATTGCATGTACGCCCGCGCCTTCGCATAGCTGGGATGTCGGTAGCAGAACTCGGGATCGGGACTGAGTCGGAACGGCTCAGCGCTCAGACTGTAGAAGTCGTTGTACAAGCGTCTTCACCACACCCCGGTCGGGACTGTCTGTCGTCTTCACGCACTCTGTGCTTTGCCAGGCCTGCGGCTCATCGGAGCTCGGGGTCGACATAAGTAGAATACACCCAGCCCACCATATCGGTTCCGTCAACACGCACCTTGACCCAGCCCGAGCGCCGGTCGAGCTCGGTGAGTTCCTGCCCGCGATTGACCTGCCTGATCACCGACCTGTCAATGCCCGGTCCCCGCCTCACGTTCAGACCCTCGGCCTGCACGTACAGCCGGCGTGAGCGGGGAGGCGTTGCTGGCGGCTCCGCTTGTACGGGCGGCGCTGTGATGGCCACCGTCGGCGCCAGTCGGGCCTCCGGCAGCTCCGGCGGTTCCTGAGGCATAGGCTCGGAAGCCGCGAACTCGGGTAAAGGCAGCTGGATGACGCCGACGGCCTCAGCCGAGGGCTGCGGAGGCCTGTGTTCCTGCCACAGTCCCCGGTAAAGGAACGCCCCCAGACCGGCCAGCATCAGGAAGCCTACGCTGACCAGGATCATATGCCGACCCCCGTGCCGCCGCCCACAGTGGGGGCACTTCTTAACGCCCGGTCGCACAGGGGCACCACAAGCCTTGCAGCGTTTTCGCTTCAATTCCTGCTCCATGACCGTCGACTCAATGCAATCAAGCGCCAGGATACCGCCTAGTTCCGAGGAAAGTAAGTTCCCCCCACGGCCACGCTGCGCCTCATTGCAGGAAGAACTTCGGGTCCATGATATCGATGAAGCGCTTGGACTGGGGCGACAAGAACTTTCCCCGCCGCAGCACCACCCCGTAGCTGCGTTTCGGGAAGTAGCGCACCAATGGGATGCGAACCAGGCGCTCACTGCCGGTGAGGCAGACGTCGGTGACGATAGAGATGCCTAAGCCCAGCTCAACATACTTTTTGATGACTTCCCACCCGCCCGCCTCCAGGGCGACACGGTAGCTGACGTTGTGCTGGCTGAACACCAGATCCACCATGCGCCATGTGGTCAGATGCCGGGGCGGGAGGATCAGGCCGTAGGGGCTGATATCCTCCAGCCTCACGTCGTCCTTGCCGGCGAGCGGGTGGTCACAGGGGGTGATGAGGGTGGGATCGTAGGTGACGATGGGGTCGTAGGTGATGTCGTCCGGCACCTCCAGCATGGAACCCACGGCGAAATCCACCTCATCAGCTCGCAGCAGGGCCAGGCCGTCCCGGCCGGTCACGTTGTGCAGGTTGATGCGGATACCCGGGTAATCCGCCGAGAACTGACGCACCACGGCGGGGAGGATATACAGGATGGTCGACTCGCCGGCAGCAATGTTGACCTCGCCGGATTCCAGCCGGCCGCAATGCGCATCGAAGGCTTCCTTGAGGGTGTCGATGCCTTGCACCAGGGGCTGCGAAAGGTCGTAGAGGATTTTGCCCTCGGCCGTCAGGTGGATGCGGGGCCCGCGGCGTTCGAAGAGCATGATTTCCAGCTCCCTCTCCAGCGCCTGGATCTGCAGTGAAACCGTGGGCTGAGAGAGAAACAGCCGTTCCGCGGCCTCAGAGATGCTGCCGGTTCGCGCCGCCTGACAGAAGGCGCGCAGTTGCTTCAGGCGATTCTGCTTGTAATAGGGGGGCTTGGCGGTCATTTCGGCCCTTCCGCATTTATCTTTCCAATAGTACTTATTGACACAATTACGTCCCCAAATACTGCACCAGCACGGTGCACCTTGGTAACTTACGGTTGCGCGAGGATTGCTTTCCCGGGACAAATCAATGACCATGCATGCAGTCGGCCGAAGGAGAGACCGCCGAGAGCATATCAGGCAGGCGCCGCGGTGCCGCCGCATAAACGGCTTGAAGCGCTGGCGTCAACAGCGGTTGCCTAATCCTGGCACGCCGATATCACTCTCGGCTCCTTATGGCCTCGGAGCCGGGACACTAATCAGCATGACGCCGCTCGCCAGCATCGTCACCGCAGGCCTCTTCATGGGAGGATTGGGTACGGCTCTGGCGATCGTCCTCGCACTGGCCAATCGACGCCTCTTTGTTTACGAGGACCCGCGCATCGACGTGGTGGAGGAGATGCTTCCCCACGCCAACTGCGGTGCCTGCGGCCAGCCCGGCTGCCGTCCGTTCGCCGAGGCCCTGGTCACGGGCGGATCGGATCCCGGGCTCTGCACGGTGAGTCCCGGAGAGATGACACAGGCCATCGCCGACTACCTGGGCGTGGCAGTGGGCGAACACGAAAAACGGGTCGCGCGCCTCGCCTGTGCCGGAGGCAACCACGTGGCGCGCACGCGTGCCCTGTATCAAGGGCTGGAGTCCTGCCGCGCTGCTGCGCTCGTGTCGGGCGGTCAGCGACGCTGCGCTTGGGGCTGTCTGGGCTTCGGTGACTGCGCTGCGGTCTGCGACTTCGATGCCATCACACTCAACCGGTTCAGTCTGCCGGTCGTGGACGAGAGCAAGTGTACGGCGTGTGAGGACTGCGTGGAGGTTTGCCCGAAGGATCTGTTCTCCATACAACCCATCAGCCATCGTCTGTGGATAGCCTGCAAGAACCAAGATGCCAAGGCGGAGGCGGAGGCGGTGTGCGAAGTGACCTGCAATGGCTGCGGCCGCTGTGTGACCGACGCACCGGAAGGATTGATCGCCCTGGATGGCAATCTGGCCAGCATAGACTATACGAAGAACGCGCTGGCCTCGCGGGTTGCCATCGAGCGCTGCCCCACCGGAGCCATTGTTTGGCTGGACAGCCGCGCGGGCCCCGTAAAGGGCTCCAGCGCCAAGAAGAAGACCGAGCGCAGGGAGCCGCTACCGACTCACGGCTAGCGGATCGCGCAGCACCTCACCCTCACCACAGTGATTGAATCATGAACAAGAAGACCCAGGAGTTCCAATACCCCGGTACCCGCGCCGCCATGGACGGGAATACGGCGGTCATCATGGTGGAGCGTGAGGCCAGCGACGCGGCGGGGGCGTATCCCATTACGCCGTCGACGCAGATGGGTGAATACTGGGCCGAAGAAACCAGCAAGGGCCACGTCAATGTCTCGGGTCGACCGCTGATCTTCATCGAGCCGGAGAGCGAGCACGCGGCGGCGGGCGTGACTGCGGGGATGGCCATGTCAGGTCTGCGCGCCACCAACTTCTCGTCCGCGCAGGGCGTTGCCTTCATGCATGAATCCCTGTACGCCGCGGCCGGCAAACGCCTGCCCTACCTGCTCAACATCGGCTGTCGGGCCATCACCAAGGCCACGCTGAACGTACATGCCGCCCACGACGATTACCATTGCATCGACGATACGGGCTTCTTCCAGGTCATGGGGAAAAGCAACCAAGAGGCCTGCGATCTAAACCTCGTCGCCCGCAAGATAGCCGAGTTAGCCCTGTCACCAGGCGCCGTGGCCCAGGACGGTTTCCTCACCACGCATCTTATCGAATCCATGCGAGTGCCCGAGCGGGAGCTGGTGAGTCGCTATCTGGGCCGTCCCGATGATCAGATCGACACACCCACCCCTGCCCAGCGCCTGATCTACGGCGACAGACGCCGCCGCATTCCGGCTCTATGGGACGTGGACAATCCGGTGCAGTCCGGCGTAGTTCAGAACCAGGATGCCTACATGCAGGCGGTCGCGGCCCAGCGGCCTTACTTCTACGACCATATTCCAGAAATCACCGACCGCTGCATGGAAGAGTTCTATGAGCTCACCGGGCGGCGATACCGGCGCGTCGGCACGTACCGGTGCGAAGACGCGGATTACCTCATTGTCGGCATGGGCAGCGTCGTGAGCTCGTCCGAGGCCGTGACAGATTATCTGCGCGAGAGCCGCGGCCTGAAAGTGGGCGTGGTCAATCTGACCATGTTCCGCCCGTTCCCGGGTGAGCTGCTCGGCCACATCCTCAAGGGCAAGAAGGGAGTGGTGGTGCTGGAGCGTACGGATCAACCGCTGGCAGAGGATCTGCCGGTGATGCGCGAGGTTCGGGCCACGCTCAGCAAATGCCTGGAGAACCAGGTCACCAAGAACGAGGAACCCCCCTACCCCAACTACGCGGTCTTCGCCAAGGGCAAGGACATGCCGCCCCTTTACTCTGGCTGCTTCGGTCTGGGCAGTCGGGACCTGCAACCGGAGGGCATCATCGGAGCCGTAGAAAACATGCTGCCCGACGGTGCCAGGAAGCGCTTCTTCTATCTGTCCGTCGATTTTGTGCGCGACGGGGTGGATTCACCAAAAGTCGAGATTTATCGGGACCAGGTGCTGGAGGCCTACCCGGGCGTTCGGGCGCTCGCCGTGCACGGCAGCGAGAACCCGAACCTGATGCCCAAGGACGCCATAACGGTTCGCTTCCACTCGGTGGGAGGCTGGGGTGCCATGACCACTGGCAAGAACCTGGCCATGACCCTTTTCGACCTCCTGGACTTCGACATCAAGGCGAATCCCAAATACGGGTCGGAGAAGAAAGGCCAGCCCACGACCTATTATCTGACTGCAGCGCCGGAACCGATTCGGGTCAACTGCGAATACATCTATGTGGACGTGGTGCTGTCCCCGGATCCAAACGTCTTCCATCACTCGAATGCCCTGAACGGTTTGAAGCGGGGCGGCGTGTTCATCATCCAGAGCCACCTGGATTCGCCACAGGCGGTATGGGAGACCTTCCCACCCTACGCCCAGCGTTACATCGCCGACAATGACATCCGGGTGTACTACGTGGATGGGTTCAGGATCGCCCGGGAGGAAGCCACCAACCCGGAACTGCAGTTCCGCATGCAGGGCATCGCCTTCCAGGGCGCATTCTTCGCCGCGTCGCCGGTCATGCGGACCGCGAACCTCACCGAGGATACGCTGTTCGCCGCTATTCGCGACCAGCTTCAGGACAAGTTCGGCAGCAAGGGCGCCAGGGTTGTGGAGGACAACCTAAGGGTGGTGCGTCGAGGGTTCGACGAGATCCACGAGATCACGGACAAGCAGGCAGGCACGGTGAAGGTGGTGCCGCTTCGCAAGGAGACGTCCCTGCCGGTGCTCCTCAAGGCCATGCCCGGGAGCGAAGCGCCCGCCACGGACATCCACCGATTCTGGGAACAGACGGGCAACTTCTACGTCAGCGGTCAGGGTGCGGACAACCCGGCTGATCCCTTCATGGCCATGAGCCTGATCCCGGCGGCCACCGGCGTATTTCGCGACATGACCCAGATCCGCTTCGAGCACCCGGAGTGGCTGGCGGAGAAATGCACCGGCTGCGGCGACTGCTATACCGTATGCCCGGACAGCGCCATACCGGGCCTGGTCAACAGCGTGGGTGAGGTTTTGGCTACCGCGGTAAAACGGGTCAGCGGCAAGGGGCGCGAGCCGAAGCATCTGCCGCGCGCCGTGCGCGCGGTGGAGAAGCAGCTGCACAATCTGCTGGCACCCGTCGGTGAGGGAACGAATGTGCGCGCGCTCTTCCGGCAGGCCATTCATCACACGCTAGAGACCTCCGAGCTGCAAGGTTCAGAGCGAGAAGCCCTGGAGACCGAGCTCAGCTGGCTGCAGGACGCCCTCGGCAGCTTCCGGTTCGCGCTCACCAAGCCCTACCACTCGGTGCGGGAAAAACGCGCTGCCGGCAGCGGCGGCCTGCTCTCCATCACGGTCAACCCTTATACCTGCAAAGGCTGCATGGAGTGCGTGGCCGTCTGCGACGACGATGCGTTGGTGGCGGTGGAGCAGACCGATGCGAGCGTCCAGCAGCTGCGCCAGGACTGGAAGTTCTGGATGGATCTCCCCAGCACTTCGCCCGACTACGTGCGCGTTGACGACCTCGACGAGAAGATCGGCGCGCTGGAAACCCTGCTGCTCGAGAAGAACAACTATCAGTCCATGGTCTGCGGCGATGGTGCCTGCATCGGCTGCGGAGAGAAAACCGTCATCCACCTGTTCACGAGCACGGTGACGGCACTTATGCAGCCGCGGGTGAAACGCCACGTGGAACGACTCAATCAGCTCATTAGCGACCTGGAACAGCACGTGCGGCTGAAGCTCGCCGACACCATGGATCTGTCGGATCCGAACGCCATACTGGGAGCCGTGGAACAGTATCAGGATGCGGACCTGACTCTGGCCCGCCTCGCGGGCAGCCTGGACGGCGGGCAGCCGACCCACCCCATTAATCCGGACTGGCTGCAGTGGGTGACTCAGCTGCTGGCTACGCTCAAGACCTTGCGCTGGCAGTACACCCATGGG
>JASJBY010000200.1 GCA_030066245.1 Gammaproteobacteria bacterium | reverse complement strand
AGGCGGATGTGGACCAGGTGGAAGAAGACCTGTGAGGCCGGCGAGGTCGGTCAGAAGTCAGAAATAAAGCAGAAGCAGCGCCAGACCGAGCACGACTCGGTAAATGACGAACGGCAACATGCCTATCCGGTCCAGCAGCTTGAGAAACCAGTGGATGCACAGGTATGCACTCACTCCCGAGATGAACGCTCCCAGCGACACTGCCCACCAGTTCACCGCCGTCTGCTCGGTAAGCCCCTGGTAGGCTTCAAACCCTCCCGCAAGCACGATCACCGGGACTGCAAGCAGAAACGAGAAACGCGCGGCTGCGGTGCGCGTGAGACCCATGGCCAGCCCGGCCGTGATGGTTATCCCGGAGCGGGACGTACCGGGAATCAAGGCCAACGCCTGGGCGCAGCCCACCACGACCACGTCCCGCCAAGTCAGACCATGCTCATCGCGTGAGCGAGACCCGGCCGCATCAGCCCACCAGAGCAATAAGCCGAAGCCGATGCTCGCGGCGCCGATCACCAGAGGCGACCGAAGGTACTGCTCGACCAGACCGCCGAACAGAAATCCCGCCAGACCAACGGGAATGATGCCAAAAAGCACTGCCCAGGCCAGCGGGCTGCTGCCGTGTCGCCGTCGCCGGGTGAGGGAAAACCACCAGTCTGCGGCTAAGCGGCGGATGTCACGCCGGAAATAGGTCAGCACAGCCGCCAGGGTGCCCACATGGACGGCCACATCGAAGGCGAGTCCCTGGTCCTCCCAGCCCGCAACATTGGGCACCAGAATGAGGTGTGCCGAACTGGAAATGGGCAGGAATTCAGTCAGCCCCTGAATCAGCGCCAGCATCGTCACATGCCACATGGACATGGTGGTCTGTTGCTCCTCCGGTCAGCAATCAGCGGCACAGAATACCTGTGTACGCGCGCTTCAGAAACATGCGTATACAGCACCGACCCAAGCGTCGCGCCCTCCTCGGTGGGTGGCTGTGGAGATTCGCATGGGGCGCACAGTCGAAACCAATTCTGTCGTCACTTACTACAGCCTCCCCCGGCGGTCCCGGCGGGTGAAGCCCTGCAACGGACCTTCGACGTCTCGGGTCAGGGCCATGACCTTGAACAGCTCCCCCATCTCACCTGGCATGACCAGGCGCTTGACTTCGTTCGCCCGGCTGAGATAGCCGGGCGAGGCGCCGGCACCTTGTTCGGCCAACTCCGCCGTAAGACCGTTGTCCAGAAGGAAATCCCCCTGCGTGGTATAGCCCTTGACGTCCAGCCCCACCTCCATGCCCGCCTCAGCGACCGCGGTGAAATCCACATGAGCGGTAATGTCCTGAAGGCCCGTCAGGATCAGCGGATCGCTGTGCGCACGGTGTCGATAATGGCACATCAGCGTTCCCTCGCGGCGTTCCGGGTGGTAGAGCTCACGACGGGGAAAGCCGTAGTCGATAATCACTAGCGCACCGGCAGCCATACACTCGCCGATGCTTCGAATCCACGCCGGCTGCGCCAGACCCACCTCAGCCACGTATCCCTCGGCCCATGCTTCCCGCAGCTCATTGCGGAGGCATTGCAGGGTGTCCCTCAGCTTCGCGTTGCTCGGCGCCCCGCGCCGCCAGACAAACCGCTCCTCTTCCCATCCCACGTAGTACTCTGCAAAACCACTCCGCTGCGCCTGCACCCGGTGCACGGGCATGGCGTCCAGCAGCTCGTTGGCCAGCACCACACCTCGGAAGCCCCGCTCCGGCAGCTGCGCCAGCCAGGTCACCCGGTCGGCGATCGTCGGCACCTGCGCCTGCAGGGTTTCGCCTTGGCGCTGACGCAAGCTTGCCGACAGCTCGAGAATAAAATAGCGGTTCGGCAGCTGCTCCCGCCTGGCCAGCTCGGCGAGGATACCCGCAGCCATGGCACCGGAGCCGGCGCCCGCCTCCAGAAGGTCCCCGCCGCCGATCTGTTCCAGCAACTCGGCGCACTGACGGGCGACACAATGGCTGAATAGGGGCGAGAGCTCAGGGGCCGTTACGAAGTCCCCCTCCGCTCCGAACTTACGCAGCTCGCCACCATAGTAGCCAAGTCCCGGCGTGTACAGTGCAAGCTCCATGTAGCGGCTGAACGGAATGTGCCCGTCATTCGCCCGTATTTCCTCCTGAATCAGGCTCAGCAGGGGACGGGTGTATGCGACAGCCTCGGCGGAGGGTGCCGGCCACGCCCTGGCGACGTCTCGGGGATGCTGCAAGGCTTACTCTCTTACTGCAGGCTGGCGCGCCCGGGGCGTGTGTCTGGCGTCGCCCCCAGACAGCTCCGCAACCTCCGCGACACAGCGGGCTGGCCGTTTCGGCGTGCTCCTGGGTGGACATGCTCTTTGCCACCCGCGCCAGGCTTGGGGTAGTGTATGGCTTCAGGAGTCAGTACGGTGGCGGATTATAACTTCTCTGTAGAAGGCCGGGTTGTTCTGGTAACCGGTGCGGCGCATCGTATCGGTGCAAGCATTGCCCGCACACTGCACGCGGCGGGCATGCGTGTCGCCATGCACTATCGCAGCTCGCGCGACGCGGCCGAGCAGCTGGCAGCCGAGCTGAGCGCGGCACGAGCCGATTCGGTGGCCCTCTTCCAGAGCGAGCTGCTGGCCACGGAACGGTTACCCCGGCTGGTGGAGAAAGTCGTGGGCACCTGGGGCCGCCTGGACGTCCTCGTCAACAACGCCTCGAGCTTCTACCCAACATCGCTGACCAGCGCCAGCGAGTCCGAATGGGACGAAATCCTGGGCAGCAATCTCAAGGCGCCTTTCTTCCTGGCGCAGGCTGCCGCGCCTCATCTCAGGACCTGTAACGGCTGCGTTGTCAACATCACCGACATTCACGGCGAGCGGCCGTTGAAGGGTTACCCGATCTACTCCGTAGCCAAGGCCGGAAAGATTATGCTTACCAAGGCGTTGGCAAGAGAACTGGGCCCGCAGGTGCGGGTGAACGCCGTCTCACCCGGGGCTATCCTATGGCCGGAGCGAGGTCTCGATGAGGTGACCAAGCAGCGAATCATTTCGGGTACAGCGCTGAAGCGGCAGGGGTCGGCTGCAGACATTGCCCGCACGGTGCTTTTTCTGATTCGCGACGCGGACTACATGACCGGCCAGGTGCTCGCCGTGGATGGCGGACGAACGCTATCCAACTGAGGACCGGAGCCGCGACTCACTGCCTGCCGGCTCCGGCTCATTGGCCGGCTCTGTGGCCGCGATGACGTATGGTCGCGCTGTGCAAACCGAACTCGCCCGTGGGGCGATCCTCGAAGTATCGTATCAGGGTATGGGAGATTGAGGGGAAGGCGAGATCTTGCCAGGGTACTTCCTGCTCGGTGAACAAACGCGTGTCCATGGTCTCGTGGCCGGGGCCAAAGTCCTCGTCCAACAGCCTTGCGCGAAAGAGCATGTAGACCTGGCTGATGTGAGGCAGACTGACCACCGAGAACAACGAGACTATCTCGACCCGCGCGTTGGCTTCCTCCGCGGTCTCGCGGATCGCCGCCTCCTCCACGGTTTCCCCGTTCTCCATGAAGCCGGCTGGCAGGGTCCAAAGGCCCAGCCGCGGCTCAATGGCCCGTCGGCACAGCAGAACACGCTCACCGTACTCGGCGAGACACCCGACCACCAGCTTCGGGTTCTGATAATGGATGCGCCCGCAAGCCCGACAGGTGTACCGCGCCCTGTCATCCCCGGCCGGCACCCGGAGCTCCACCGGTGCGCCACAGTCGCCACAGAATTTCATGGCGGCGTTTCCGCAGGCAAGCGAGTTCCGTCAGGCAGATCCCCCAGATCCAGCTGCACGCGCCGCAGCTGCGGCTCCCCGGCGTCGAACGACTGCCACAGTTTCCGATAGCTCTCACCGATGACGGGATGGGTCTCCTCCCCCGCGATCTCGGCCAGCGGCGCCAGGACGAAAGCCTGCGCCACGATCTCATCACGGGGCAAGGACAGCCCCGGTTCGCGGACAACCTGATTCCCGTACAAGAGCAGATCCAGATCCAAAGTCCGGTCGGAGAAACGCGGAGACGTTCTGTCCCGTCCGTGTGCGTCCTCGATGTCCTTGAGCACACCGGCCACGTTGCTGGGCGTGTTATGCGTCTCGAAGCCGACCACCATGTTGAGAAAGTCCGCGCCCTCGAAACCTACCGCGGAGCTCTCATAGACGGAGGAAAGGACCAGGGTCCCGAACCGGTGCGCCAGATCACGGACGGCGGACCGAATGTTAATCTCGCGATGGACGTTGCTTCCGACGCTGACGTATATCCGGGGCATGTCAGGACTTGTGCCCACGCTCGATGATGACACCCACGTCGCGTGCGCCACGCACGGCGCCTTTCTTGTTTACCTCCAGCCGGAGCCACTCGACGCGAAACTCCTTGAGGACAATTTCGGCTATCCGTTCTGCCAGCGTCTCCACCAGCTGGAAGCGGCTTCCCTCGACGAAGGCGATGACGCGCTTGGCAACAGCCTTGTAGTCGAGGGTATCGTCGATGTTGTCAGTGGCGGCCGCGCGGCGTATGTCAGCCGCCATCTGCAGGTCCATGACCACCGGCTGTCTGATCCGTCGCTCCCAGTCGTAGACGCCGATCACCGTCTCGACCCGGAGTTCCCGGATATAGATTATGTCCATGTCTCGCACTCACTGCCGTCGGATTTGCAGGCCAGGTTTCCAGGTCTTTCGGCTCCCGCTAGGGTCCTGGTTTCCACGGCACGAAGCTCCATGCCGCGGAGGAGCGCGTCCGAGGTCGGTTAGGCACTCGCGATGGGGGTCGTCCTTGCACGCGCCGCCGGGCCACACCGTGAATAGCTCTTACAAGGCTCGAAGGCCGCTATCCCTGCGGCCGACGCTCCCGGCCACTCACGCCGGTACGGCCCTAACCGAAAACCAATGCGGAAGACCGCCCATGGTACTGGATCGCGTCGCGGGCGGCGAAAAAGGCGCTGCGCGGCCGGATCGCTTCCTCACGGAAGAACCAGCGGTGATCTGCAGCGGCTACAACGACCGGTTATCCCCCCCGGGTCAATGCGTGAGCAAAGCGGATACGGCATTGGGCGCTACTCCGGGCTGATACGGGCGTCGTTGCCGCGCTTGACCTGCGATTCCGCTGCGATTCCAATATGACCATGCTCGTCAACGTGGCCATTATAATAGCCGCCTATCTGCTAGGCTCGGTCGCCACGGCCGTGATCACCTGTCGACTCATGGGCCTGCCGGATCCGCGCAGCCTCGGCTCGGGCAATCCGGGCGCCACCAACGTGCTGCGTCATGGGGGAGGTAAGGCAGCCGCAATCACGCTGCTCGGCGACGTGCTGAAAGGTTTTCTGCCCGTGGGCGCCGCCGCCCTGTTAGCGCTGCCGCCCGCCGTTGTTGCCGGCGCGGCCCTGGCAGCTTTTCTCGGACACCTGTTCCCGGTCTATTTCGGTTTCCGTGGCGGTAAAGGCGTCGCGACGGCCTTCGGAGCCATGCTCGGCATGTCCTGGATGCTGGCCAGCGCGGTTGCGGCTACCTGGCTGGTCACGGCGATTGCATTCCGCTACTCGTCCCTGTCGGCGCTGACGGCAGCGGCCCTGGCACCGGTCTATGCCGTGGTTCTCGAGCCTGCGCCTGCCTACGTGGGCGTCATGCTCGTCATGAGTGTCCTGCTGTTCTGGCGTCATCGCTCGAACATCCGCAAGCTCCTGGACGGCACTGAGGACAAGATCGGCGAGAAGCCGGCCTGACCGGAGGAAGCGTCTGCCTAAAGCGACCGCCGCTTAGCCGAGGGCCGCAAGCTCCTCCATGGACCAGCGGGGGGCGGCCCGGAAGACAGCCGGCTCGCGCTCTCCGGCCAACAGGCGCTGGCAGCCCGCGAAGGCAATCATGGCGCCATTGTCGGTGCACAGCTCGGGCCGCGGGTAATGCACCCGCGCTGCCTGCCGGGCGCCGAGCGCGTCCAGCTCGGCGCGCAGGCGGGCGTTGGCGCCCACGCCGCCGGCAATAATCAAGCGGTTCAAACCTGTCTGCTGAAGCGCGCGGCGGCACTTCAGGACCAGTGTGTCGACGACGGCAAGCTCGAAAGCGATGGCAATGTCCGCCCGAGTCTGGTCATCGTCTCCGGCCGTCCTGAGGGTATTGATGGCAAATGTCTTCAAGCCGCTGAAGCTGAAGTCCAAGCCGGGTCGGTTCGTCATGGGGCGAGGGAACCGGAAGCGATGCGGATCACCAGCCCGGGCGAGCGCCGCGAGGGCGGGGCCGCCCGGGTACGCAAGCCCGAGCAACTTGGCAGTCTTGTCGAACGCCTCGCCTGCAGCATCGTCAAGGGATTCCCCAAGAAGCTGATAATTCCCCAATCCAGCGACGCTCACCAGCTGGGTGTGCCCCCCGGACACCAGCAGCGCCACGAACGGAAACTCGGGCGGCTCCGGCTCCAGCATGGGCGCCAGCAGGTGCCCCTCCATGTGATGCACAGCCACCGCCGGCATGTCCCACGCCCAGGCCAGGCTGCGAGCGGTGGCGGCCCCCACCAGCAACGCGCCGATCAAACCCGGGCCGGCAGTGTAAGCCACCCCGTCCAGATCGGCTGCTTCGGTACGGGCTTGTGACATCACCGTCTTGAGCAATGGCAGCAGCTTGCGCACGTGGTCCCGGGAAGCAAGCTCCGGTACCACGCCGCCGAAAGCGGCGTGCAGGCTCACCTGACTGTGCACGGCATGGGCAAGCAGCCCCGCCCTGCTGTCATACACGGCGACCCCCGTCTCGTCACAGGAAGTCTCGATCCCCAGCACTCGCATACTACTGATCCAAAGACCTTAAAAGCCCAGAGGACGAGCATGCCAGAGTATCGCCCCGAGATCCCGACAAGCCTCCGCAAATGTGGCCATGCGGCGCGAGCGGCATGCAAACGCCCACTTTACATCGCAACTCCAGACTCACTACAATTCCGCGTTTGCTCACCAATAACTTTAAGCGAGAGATTATGCCCACCGTACGTGTACGAGAGAACGAGCCGTTCGACGTGGCCCTGCGGCGCTTCAAGCGGTCCTGCGAGAAGGCGGGTATCCTGACGGAAATCCGCCGTCGCGAATTCTACGAGAAACCCACCTCGGTGCGTAAGCGCAAGGCGGCGGCGGCCGTCAAGCGTCACGCGAAACGCATGCAGCGCGACGTTCTGCGGCGCCAGCGGCTGTACTGACTGCCCCCCGCCTCCTCGCCAGGCCCCGCATACCCCCCGGCCCGATGAGTGATGCTCTCAAGCAGCGGATCGTCGAGGACATGAAGGCCGCCATGCGCGCCCGGGATAAAGAGCGGCTTGCCGCCATCCGCCTGATTACCGCGGCTCTGAAACAGGTGGAAGTAGACGAACGACTCGCCTCCATCAACGACGTAAGGACTTTGGCAGTCCTGCAGAAGATGCTCAAGCAGCGCCGGGATTCCATCACCCAGTACACCGAGGCAAACCGCCAGGACTTGGCGGACAGAGAAGCTTACGAGGTCGCCATCATCGAGTCCTACATGCCCGAGCCGCTCGGCGACGCCGAACTTGAGCAGCTCATAGAAGCCGCTCTCGCAGACACCGGCGCGGAGTCCATGCGGGACATGGGCAAAGTCATGGCAAAGCTCAAAGACCGGGTCCAGGGACGGGCGGACATGGGTGCGGTCAGCGCCAAGGTCAAGAACAGGCTCGCCAGCTCCGGCTGAAAGCGGCTGCCCGGCGGGAACCACCCGCAACCGAATGGCCGGTCGGATCCCCCAGCAATTCATCGACGACCTGTTAGCCCGGGTGGACATCGTCGACGTGGTCGACGAGCGCGTACCCCTGAAGAGAGCGGGCAGGGATTACACGGCCCGCTGCCCGTTCCACGACGAGAAGACACCCTCCTTTACGGTCAGCCAGGAGAAACAGTTCTACCACTGCTTCGGCTGCGGTGCGCACGGCAGCGCGGTTGGCTTTCTGATGGATTACGCCCACTTGAGCTTTGTGGAGGCCATCGGGGAGCTGGCCTCGCGCGCCGGGCTCCAGGTACCCGTCGGCGAAGGGGAGGCTCAGCTCGGCGCGGAGCGCCATGAGCTCTACGAGATACTGAGCGAAGCGGCGAAATTCTATCGGGCGCAGCTGCGCGAGCATCCCGACGCTGGCCGTGCAGTGGCCTATTTGAAGGCGAGAGGCCTGAGCGGCCAGATAGCCGCGGCCTTCGGCGTCGGCTACGCCCCCCCCGGATGGGACCGGCTGTTGCAGCATCTGGGCAACGGGCCCGGCAGGATAGAGGCCCTGGAGCGCGCTGGCCTGCTCGTCCAAAAGGACGCTGGCCGCCGCTACGACCGCTTCCGCGACCGCATTATGTTCCCTATTCTGGATAGACAGGGTCGCACCATCGGCTTCGGGGGCCGGGTTGTGGGCGACGGCAAGCCAAAGTATCTGAACTCTCCGGAGACACCGGTCTTCCATAAGGGCAAAGAAGTTTACGGCCTTTTCCAGGTTCGCCAAGCCCGGTCCTCGCCGGCGCAGCTTCTGGTGGTCGAAGGCTACATGGATGTGGTTGCACTGGCCCAGTTCGGCATCGAGGGGGCTGTGGCCACCCTGGGCACGGCCATCACGCCCGATCATCTCCAGCAGTTGTTTCGCGCCACGGCGAAGCTCGTGTTCTGCTTCGACGGGGACGCGGCCGGACAACGAGCCGCCTGGCGGGCGCTGGAAGCCACGTTGCCGCTCATGAGCGAAGGTCGCCAGGCCGCCTTTATGTTTCTGCCGGAAGGCCAGGATCCCGACAGCGCCATCCGGCTCGGTGGCGGGGAAGCGTTCGCAAGCTTGCTCGGGGCCGCCCAGCCCCTGTCCCGCTTTTTCTTCGACCATCTGGCGGCACAGGTCGAGCTACGTTCCCTGGACGGCCGTGCGCGCCTGGTGGAGCTCTGCAAGCCGCTGCTCGCGCGCCTTCCGCGCGGCGCTTTCAAGCAGTTGATGACAGCGCGGCTGGCAGAACTTTCCGGAATGGCGCCGGCGCTCTTGAGTGGACTGCTTGAAGGGGGGACAAGTCGGGTAAGCCGCGAGGAACGCTTACTGCCTACAACGGCGCAGGCGCCGTCCCTGGTGCGCAAAACCATCACCCTTCTGCTCCACGCACCGGGACTCGCGCAGACCGTGGACGACCACCGGGCATTCGCCGAGCTGGAACTGGCTGGTGCTGACGTGCTTACGCAGCTGCTTGAATTACTTCACGCCAAGCCCGAACTCAGCATGGCAGGAATAGTCGAGCATTTCCGCGAAACCGACATCGGTCGCCATCTGCGGAAACTGGCGGTAGCGGAAGATCCGATTGCGTTCGGCGGCGACCGCGAGCGGGAGTTTCGCGATGCCATTCGAAAATTGCAGTCTAAAATAAAAGAACAGCGGCTTGGCCAGCTACAGGCGAAGGCCTCGACCGCAAGCCTAAGCGAAGACGAAAAGCGCGAGTTTGCCGGGTTGCTGCGAGACAGCGGTCCGACGAAAGGTCAGGAACCCTAGACGAAATGGTGAGTCTACGACCCGCGTGATATACTTAGAAGTTGCCTCTTGCCTCACCCACCTTAATAATAAAGCGCTTATGGAACTGGACCAGCAGCAATCCCAGCTAAAGTCCCTTATCGCCAAGGGCAAGGAACAAGGCTACCTGACCTACCACGAG
>JASJBY010000199.1 GCA_030066245.1 Gammaproteobacteria bacterium | reverse complement strand
ACGGCATTGCCTGGTCAAAATAACGACATCAATGCGTCAAGGACTTGGCGCCAAGCGCTAGCGCGCTAGGGCTATAAACGATTTTTCCGCTGCGCTTTGGCTCCGCAGGGACAAGAGCATCAGCTACTCGGCAGCTTTGACTTTCATGCGCGCCAAGCGCCGGTTGAGGGCCGGACGGGAAATGCCAAGCAGCATCGCGGCGATGCCTTGATTGCTGCCCGCCCTGCGCAATGCTTCTGCAATGATCAAGGCCTCCAGTTCTTTCAGGGTTGGAAAGGGGCCGGAGACATGCACGGCTGGCTGAATTCCGGAACTCACGTTCTGCTGTCCAGCATCGACAACCCTCGTCCTGCCCCTCTCCATGGCCTCCTTGAAGCTCTCCATGGACAGAAAAGGTCCTGACCGATGGCGTGCCACGGCATCGAAGATCATGGCTCGGAGCTCACGCACATTGCCCGGAAAATCGTGCAACGAGAGTAGCGTCAGCAGTTCGGGGGTCGGTTCGGGCGTGGGCATGGCCATGGTGCCGGCGGCGTCTTCGAGAAAATGACCTAAGAGCAGCGGCAAGTCCTCGGTACGCTCGCGCAGCGGCGGAACCTCCACCTGATGGCCGGACAATCGATAGTACAGATCCGGCCTGAAACGCCCTTCAGACAGGGCTTGCCGCAGATCCTGATTGGTGGCGGCAACGATACGGGCATCGCTCATCCTGGCAACGTCGGAACCCAGGGGATAGTACGTTTGCTCCTGGAGCAGACGCAGCAGCTTGACCTGGGACGTTTTCTTCAAGTCCCCGATCTCGTCCAGAAAGAGAGTGCCCCCCGCGGCCTTGGCCACCATGCCGTCCCTGTGTTCGGTGGCGCCGCTGTATGCACCCTTTCGATGACCGAAAAGAGTATCGGAGAACATGTTGTCGTCAAGGCCGGCCACATTGACCGAGACCATCTCACCATTACGCTTGCTGATTCGATGCATGGCCTGTGCGATCAGCCCCTTGCCCACGCCCGTCTCGCCGGTGATCAATACAGCTTCTCGGGAATCGGCAATTGCCTCCAGGTATTGAAACAGGCTGAACATCCTGGCGCTGTTGGTGATAATCTCCGAGAAAGCCTGGTCGTGCTCCAAGCGTTCATGCAATAGCGACCTCTTCAGCGCGCCTACCTGCTGGCGCAGTGAGCTCGTTTCCAACGCACGCCGTACACAGGAGACGTAGCGACTCTCCTCGACCGGCTTGACCAGATAATCGAAGGCACCCTCCCGCATGCAGGCCACGGCGGTCTCCACTTCCTGAGATGCAGTCATCACCACCACCGGTGTCGCCGGATGACGGGCCACGATCTCAGGGAGCAGTTCAACTCCCGACACGTGCGGCATGAACAGATCGAGAATGACCGCGCCCGCGCCGTGCTGATCGAGATGAGGAAGAAGTTTCCTCCCGTCGTTCATGGTGAGTACCGGCGTGATCCCATGGCTCTCGAGCAACAGACTGGAGCTGAACAGCACTTCCTCCTCGTCATCGACCAGTACAACCGAGAACCGGTCCGGGCCCATCTCTTTCATTCCGACTGCCCCATGATCGCCTCCGGACTGACGGGAAGCCTGATGGTCACTTTGGTACCCCGCCCAATATCCGACGTGAACTTCATCTTGCCCTTGTGATCGCGGATGATGGCGCTGGAGATGGATAGCCCCAGCCCTGTTCCGCCCGTTTCCTCCTTGGTTGTAAAGAACGGCTCCGTAACCTTGCCGATCGCCTCATCGGGAATACCCAGGCCTTGATCGACGACCACAACCACCACGTGTTCCCGCCCCTCGTCCAGGGAAGCGGACACACTTACGCCACGGCTGCGATCCGGAAGCGCCTGCAGGCCGTTCAGAATGATATTGATGAAGACTTGTTCCAGTTGCTGTTCGCTTCCCCTGACCGGCGGCAGCGACTCCGGAAGTTCCATTACAAATCGATCCGTGTACTTCTGGATCTGATTTCGAACAATAGAGATGGCCGCCCGCAGCACTTCGAGCACATCCACGTTAGGCGTAAGGTCGCCTTTGTCCTGCCTTGCCATGTGCTTAAGGTTGCCGACAATCTCCTTAATGCGAGTGGTGCTGTTGCGAATGCCGGACAGGAGCCTGGGCATGGCCTCCAGCGCCTTGTCCACCGGCATGCCCCCGAGACTGAAATCGCCGTGCTCCTCTTCGTACTTTCTAACCAACGGCAGCATGTCCTCTGAGATCCGGCCAAGCACGCTCGCATTGAACTGGATCGCGCTGTTGGGATTGTTAATCTCATGGGCCACTCCGGCAGCGAGGACCCCCAGGGAGGCAAGCCGGGCGCTCCGGATGGCCTGGGCCTGGACGGCGCGCTTCTCAGTCACGTCGGTCGTGATGACGATGGCGGCCACCACGTGTTCCTCACGACGCATGGGTACCAGCCTGACATCCCACCACGTGGCATCATCAAGTGCGTATTGGAAGTAGTCGTCCCGACCCTTTGAAAAAACTTTCCTCAGGGCTTTCTTGAAGCGCTTGTGATACTCGCGCGGTAGCAGCTTGACGGCGTTCTCCCCCACGCCATCGCCTGGAGAGAGGTCGGACGCGGAGCGGTTCATGAACAAGATCGTGCCAGCCTGGTCCACGGTCTTGATCACATCGGGCGACTGATCGAAAACCCGACGCAACTGTCGCTCAGACTGTCGCAGTGCTTCCTCGACCTCCTTTATCTCCGTGATGTCCTCCCGGATGCCTGCTATCCGGCAGACATTCCCCGCTTGGTCGTAAACAGCGAAGGCCCGAGACCGAACGCAGCGAACGGAGCCATCCGGCCTTACGACACGGAATACCTGCTCAGTCTCTTCCCTAGGGATTTCCCGGAGAGCCTGCTCGACCTCCGGCCGGTCATCCGAATGCACTCCCTGGAGGAAGGAAAACGGATCCCTGTAAAGACTCGCACACGAGCGGCCCCAGATCTTTTCGTACGCAGGACTCACGTACAGAAGCTCGCTGGCATCCGGCGACTGAATCCAGAACACCTCCTGTATCGCCTCCGTCATCTGCCGGAATAGCTCTTCCCTCTCTCGCAGAGCATTCTGCATCGCCGCACGCACTTTCATGTTCTGCCGTATGCGAAGCCAGTACAGATTGAGGAGGCCTGTAAGCAGAATTCCACTGGCCAGCACTACCCAAGGACCCTGCTCGAAGCCCTCAGCACTACGAAACTCGGGTGTCGGCGCATAAGTGATTGACCACCTGCGGTCAGCAAGCTGCAGGTCTTCCTCAAGACGCGGCTCTTCCTTCAGCAGCCATGCAGGCCAGTCTGCCGCTTCACGCAGGCTCGGCTGACTCAAGCGACTCGAGTAGAAGTCCAGGAAGCGTTCGTCCTCGGTCGCGGACTCGTCAAGGACCAAGAACTCCACGCCGCGAGGCTCCAGCACAGTCGTTGCCATGCGCACCAGTTCCCCCACGCGAAAGAGCCCCATGGCGAATCCCAGCAGACTCTCCCAGCGCTGGGCCGGAGTGTCTATGATCTCGCCTTCGCGGAAGACCGGCAGAACGACGAAGAAACCATATTGCCCCGCCGCGCCGAGGCTGATCCGTTCGCTCACCGCCATGGATCCGGTGTTGAGGGCGCGGCTCATCGGCTCCCAGAAGGACGAATCGGTAACGCAGTCACAGCCGAAGAGCTGCTCGTTTCCTGAAGCGGGCTCCGAGAAGATAGTCCGAAACCGGGGACGATCCTCGTGCAGCCCCTCGACCTCAGCAACCCACGCCAGCGCCTGAATACCTTGTGAACGACGAAGGATAGAGCGGGCGAAACGGCGGAAATCGTCGGGACCCAGGTTCTCGAAGACCAGGAAAAGGTCGCGAACGGATATCACCGACTCGAGACCTCCCTCGATGGCCCGTTTTACACTCCGATGCCGATTCTTCGCGACCCACTTGAACTCCAGCAGACGGGTGGCGCTTATCTGTTCCTGGATGCCCCAGAATGCCGCAAGGGAGAGGGACAAGCCGACAATAGCCACGGACCAGGGGGCCAGGTAGGCCAGGGCCGAGGAAAGTAAAGACGAATGCGGGACAGTCCGGTGCTCAGTCATGTCTGTAATGGGCGCCAGGCCTGTGGTCGGAGCAGGGTTTGTAACAATAGCGTCATCATACTCCAGACTGATAATTCTTGGCTGGAAGGCCATGGCCAGTTCGACGCGGCAGAAAACAACAGCCCCATCTCCAGGAAGAAGGGGCTGGTAATGGACGCGTCGGCAGCCGCGGCCAGGAGAGACCGCTTCTGCGGTGGGAAGCCAGGCTAGGAGCCGGTTCTCACAGCCACTTTCTCAAACGGCAGCAGCGAGCCCTGAGAAGCCATGTTGCTGGTCCAGGCGGCGGCACCCTCCACGCGCGCCTCCAGTTTCGCCACCCGTTTCGCGTGGTAGTAGATGCGCTTCAGGTTCTCCCGGATGTCGGCCTGCAGTGCATAGACGGCAATGTTCTCAACCCCCGTCTGACTCTGCATGGCCTGCACCTGGCTGGCGTGGCACTCAGCGTCCATCCGCCTGATCGAGTCCTTCATGGCCATCACTCTCCGCGCTGCGTTGCGGTCATCATCTGCGAAGGCAATCACTGCCGAGCGCACGGCCGAGAGCACGTTGTCCAGGTACCCCGACAGGGCGTCCCGGGCTTCCTGGCTCAAGTCGATACCGTCCCTGGCCCGCACTTCCGCCAGATGCGCCAGGTTGTTCTCGACGATGTCACCCATGGACTCCAGCTCCGTGGAGGCCGTGACCGCCGCCAGCACCCGGTCCGCATCCGGACCCGAGAGATTCTGACTGCCCACCCGCGACAAGTAGCGTGTAATGGCCTCGTGAATCGCATCCACCCGGTCGTCCAGCCGGCACAGTGCCCGCGTCTTGTCCAGATCGCCGTCGAGCACCGCCTCCGGAATACCCCGAATCATCTGCTCCAGCGTGCCGCCCATGATCTTCACCTCGCGGCGCACCATGTTCAGGGCCAGCGCGGGGGTGGAGATCAGCTCTTCATCCAGATAGCGCGGCTGGTAGGCGACATCCGACGGTTCGCTTCCTTCGACCATTGGCCGATCGGGCACCACCTTCTCACAGAAGCGGGCCAGCAGGCCGGCGAACGGCACAAACAATAGGGCCATGGCCACATTGAATAACGAGTGGGCGTTGGCCACCTGGCGAGGCACCTCCGCGGCCAGCCGATCCAGTCCGGTGAGGTGCGGCGCCGCCGGCGAGACGCTGCGCACGAACTCGGCGAACACCGGGATCAGCCAGATGATGATGAGGGCCCCCACTACGTTGAAGGTCACGTGGGCCACGGCCACTCGTACCGCTTCCCGGGGCTTGCCGATAGCCGCCAGACCCGCGGTCACACAGGTGCCGATGTTGGCGCCCAGGATCAGCGCAATGCCCGCCTCCAGCGAGATCAGACCCTGCATGGACAGGGCGAGAATCACGCCGGTGGTGGCCGACGAGGACTGCACCAGGGCCGTGAACGCCGCCGCCACGGCGATACCGATAATCGGGTTCGACACGTTCTGCATGAGCAGCAGGAAGGGCTCGTAGCTGCGCAGCGGCTTCATGGCGCCGCTCATCAGAGCCATGCCGAAGAAGATCAGGCCAAGCCCCATGATCATGTGACCGTACTGCTTGGTCTTGTCCTCTTTGCCCGCCATGCTCATGACGAAGCCGCCGGCAATCATCAGCGCGGCGTACTTGGTGACCTTGAAGGCGATGATCTGGGCGGTGATGGTGGTGCCGATATTCGCCCCAAGAATCACGCCCACGGCCTGGGCGAGAGACATGAGACCGGCGGTCACGAAGCCCACCAGCAGCACGGTGGTCACGGAGGAGGACTGAATCACCGCGGTGACGAAAGCCCCCGTGATCATGCCCATGAAGCGATTGGTGGTGAGCTTGCCGAGGATGTCCTTCATGCGCTCGCCCGCGACCCGCTTCAGCGCGCCGCTCATCTTCTCCATGCCGTAGAGGAAAATGGCCAGCCCGCCGAACAGGTTCATGGCCAGCATGAAGAAATTGATCTCCTGCCCGCCCCCGGCGGCGTAGACCGACCGGGGCAGCAACACGACGGCCGCTCCGATGCTTAACATAGCGAGCGCAGCCAGCCGCTCTAGCCTTTCTGCCTGGAAGCTTGAGTGATTCATCGTTTACGCACCTGACAGTTGTTCGCGTTGTCAACCACTAGCCCGGATATATGGACTCCCCCTGCGTTGCCAGGGCGTGTTCGCTTTTCGGATGCAAGATCGGACTGCAAAGAATATATCCGGCCTCTCGATGCGTCCGTCGACGCGGGCCCTGATGACAATCGCTCGCAGGAGCCTCACTACTTCCTCGGTGTCTGGGCCACCGTTCGGGCTATCAGGTTCATCCTGCGCCGGTCTGACCTGTTTCCATCAGCGACTACGCTCTGGCAATTCCTGGGTGGGTCGTACCTCCCTCGTTCTCGATCGTGCGTGACCGGGTGTCCGGCCTACGTCAGGCCGTGACGACCTCCGGACCCGCCGGTCGATACTCTGTGCCATGGGCGAGTATCGCCCAGGCGATGCGTGCATGCTTGGCGGCGAGCGCGACGGCGGCGACGTTGACGTGTCGGCGTTCCTTGAGCCGTCGTGCCCAGGCGCTCTTGGCATCGGTCTTTTTGTCCACGACACGCAAGTAGGCCCGTGCGCCATGGACGAGCAGCGTGCGCAGGTACCGATCCCCTTGGTGGGTGATCTGCCCGAGGCGTTGCTTGCCGCCCGTGGAGTTCTGGCGCGGCGTGATTCCCAACGAAGCGGCATAGCTGCGCCCGTTCTTGAACACGTGCGGGTCCCCCATGCTCGCGACCAGAGCAGTGGCGGTCTGCGGACCGATCGCCGTGACCCGCATCAGCCGCTGCGCCGGCTCGCTCGCTGCAGCCAGCGCGCGGATCTGTCGGTCATAGGTCGCCACGCGCGCGTCGAGCTCGTGAAACTGCTCGCGCAATCCGGCGAGCACTTCACGCGCGAGGTCGGGTAAGCCATTCTCGGCGTCTTCGAGAATCCCGGGCAGCTCACGCCGCAGCCGCGCCACACCCTTCGGGACCACGAGCCCGAACTCTCCTAACAGACCTCGGATCTGGTTCACTTGCGCCGTGCGGTTCGCCACCACCAGGGTGCGTGCCCGATGCACCATCAGCACCGACTGCTGCTCCTCGGTCTTGATCGCTACAAAATGCATGTTCGGCCGCCCAACCGCCTCGCAGATCGCTTCCGCATCGTTCGCGTCGTTCTTGCCGCGCTTGCGGTACGGGATCACGAACTGTGCCGCAATCAACTTCACCGTGTGCCCGAGCTTCGTGAGCTCGCGGCCCCAGTAGTGCGCGCTGGCGCATGCCTCCATCCCGATCAGGCACGACGGCAGCTGCGCGAAGAACTCCAACACCTTGGCCCGCGGCAGTTGTTTGCGCACCCGCGTGTCACCTCGCTCGTCGACCCCGTGCACCTGGAACACCTGCTTCGCGATATCCAACCCGACTCGTGTAATCTTCATCTCGATTCCCCCTGCTCTGTGATTGAGTGATCGATACGTTTCTCAATCTGGCACAACCGATGCCGTAGGAGCAGGGGGAGTCCATGTCGTTACTTCCGCAACTCAGCCCCCGATGAGCGTGAATCTGCGGCTAGGGCAATCGCTAAGGCGTTGATTGTGGGAAGGTGAGAGCCCGAGAATGGCTTAGGCCTCGCTGTAGTGCCGACCTAGCTTGTTGACGCGGTTGAGATTTTTCTCACAATGGCGCCATGTTTCTGTGCGCCAAGACCCGCAAGAAAGACGGCAAGCTCCATCGCTATTGGAGCGTGGTGGAGAGCCGACGCACGGCGGACGATCGCGTGTTGCAACGCCAGGTGCTGTACCTCGGCGAGATCAACGACAGCCAGAAAGCCGCCTGGACGCGGGCCATCAAGGTCTTCGCCGATGACGGTGAGGCACAGCAGGTGGCGATCTTCCCCGACGACCGAGCCGCGCCGCAGTTGGACTGCGAGACCGTGCATATTCGCTTGAGCGAGTTATCGTTGCATCGCCCGCGCCAGTGGGGTGCTTGCTGGTTGGCTCTTGAGCTGTGGGGGCAGCTCGGTCTGGATGGGTTCTGGTCACCACGCCTGCCCCCGAGTCGGCAAGGCACACGCTGGCTGAACGTGCTCAAGACGTTGACGACCTACCGTCTGCTCGATCCGGGCAGCGAATGGCGGTTGCACCGGCATTGGTATCGCCACAGTGCCCTCGGCGATCTGCTCGGCGAAGACGAAGGGGTTGCGCAAAGCGATACGCTGTATCGTTGCCTCGATAAGCTGCTGGCGCAGAAGAAGGCGGTTTTTAGCTACCTGCGTGGACGTTGGCAAGACCTGTTTGGGGCGCGCTTCGAGGTGCTGCTCTACGGTCTGACCAGCACCTATTTCGAATCGGAACCGCCCGGTGCGGGTAAGCGTCACTTCGGCTATTCGCGCGATAAGCGCTTTGACTGCGTACAGGTGGTCATCGCGCTAGTTGTAACCCCGGAAGGTTTTCCCCCGCCTACGAGGTGATGCCCGGAAATACTGCGGACAACACCACGCTGGCAGATTTCCTCGACCGGATTGAAGGGCAGTACGGCAAGGCCGAGCGCATCTGGGTCATGGATCGAGGCATTCCAACCGAAGAAGTGTTGGCGCAGATGCGCAGCGCCGACACCCCGGTTCGCTACCTGGTCGGGACCCCGAAGGGCCGCTTGAGCAAGCTGGAGAAAGTGTTTCTGAGCAAACCCTGGGAGCAAGTGTGCGAGGCCGTGCAGGTCAAGCTCCTGGAGCAGGAGGAAGAGCTCTACGGGCTGGCCCGCAGCCAGGGGCGACGCAATAAGGAACGGGGCATGCGCCGACGGCGCCTGAAAAAGCTCTGGCGGCGCTTGTACGAGCTGCAGAGGCAGACACTCACCCGCGACCAGCTTCTGTTGAAGCTCGGTGCGGCCAAGAAAGAAGCTGGACGTGTCTATGCTCTGGTGGCGATTCGCCTGCCCGAGCCAGGCCAGCAGGTGAATGCGCAAACGTTCACCTTCGCCCTGCGCAAAGACAAGCTGCGAGAGGTCCGTCGGCGCGAAGGCAGCTACCTGCTGCGTTCCAACCTCGTCGGTGAGGAGCCCGCCGAACTCTGGCGTTACTACATCCAGCTCACGGAAATCGAGCAGGCCCTTAAGGAACTCAAGAGTGACCTGGCCATTCGCCCCATCTACCACCAAACCGACGAACGTATTGAGGCCCACATCTTCGTGGCCTTCATCGCTTATTGTCTGCAGGTCACCTTGGAGTATCGGCTCAAGGCCCTGGCTCCAGGCCTGACCCCGCGCGCGGCGCTGGAGAAGCTCATGCCCATGCAGATGGTCCATGTCCGGGTGCCGACCACCGACGGCCGGGTGCTGATCCTGCCCCGCCACACGCAGCCCGACTCCGACCAGAAGCTACTCCTGTCGCAACTGAAGCTCACATTGCCCGACCAGCCGCCTCCGCGTATCCAGTCGCATCCGGTCAAAGCCGCCTGACCGAGAAGCCGGCTCGTAGTGCCGACCTTTCTGGCCCAGTTCTCCGGTTATCAAACAGTTACCTGCGACCACACCGCCGAGTTGCGGA
>JASJBY010000026.1 GCA_030066245.1 Gammaproteobacteria bacterium | reverse complement strand
CCAGGTGCCCACGTAGATGCCGGTGCCGTGCACCCAGTCGAGGCCACCCTGGACCGCCGCCTTGTCGTCGGTCTGGGTGACACCGCGGAAGTAGTAGTTGCTCACCACGCCAATGTTGGCACTCAGATCCCCGCCCAGCACCTCCACGGCGCCGGCCATGGGCGGAGCTGCCAGCAAACCGCCCAGCGCGCTGACCGCTAGTCTTTTTCGGTAACTCGTCATACTCGGTTTCTCCCGGTTTATATAAGAAAGCAATCAGTCGACGCGCCCCCAGCAGCTCGGCGTCCGCTTCTGATTTTCAAGACGGCAGGTTGCCCCGCTTGCCGGTCTATCTGCACGGGCCGTGCCAAGCTCAGTTAACAAAAGAAGAACAATGACTTAGGTAAGGACAACTGCTGCAACGGGACACCGGGAGGCACGCAGGCTATGGAAACGGTGCACCATGGTGGGGCACAGAAGAGCGCCACGCGTCACGATGGACCACGGCCGGGTGGCAAAGCCGCGCGCAGGCGACTGCACCTGGTCGATGGCCAGCCGGTATCCCGCTCGAGCGCCGCCTGGCCGCGGCCGAATCCCGGGATTTGCGTTGCTGCCCGCTTGCCAGCGGCATGGGCGCGGGCTAAGGTAGCGACTCCTGAATACCCCGACCTGGCGTCTGCCGTAACGAGACAGAGCGCATGATGAACCCCAGACTGATCGACCAGCTGACCGCTGGGATTGCCGCTGCGCTCCCGCCCGGCATCGGCCAGCTCCAGGCGGACCTGGAGCAGACCATCCGGGCTGCCGTGACCGCCGCCTTGTCGCGGATGGATCTGGTTACCCGGGAGGAGTTCGACGTGCAGAGTGCGGTGCTCGCCAGAACCAGAGCGCGCCTTGAAGCCCTGGAACAGAAGGTGCTGGCGCTGGAGGAGCAGCTCCTCGACCCGCCCGATTCACCCTGAGCCGCGCCCCGTGGCAGGCGAGGGAAAGCCTGAGATGACAGTTTAGGGAAAACCATTGTGTCGCTGGCGGTCGTGTTCAGCCGTGCCCAGGTGGGGATGCAGGCCCCCTTGGTCACCGTGGAGGTGCATCTGACCAACGGCCTGCCTGCTTTCTCGCTTGTGGGACTGCCGGAGACCGCGGTCAAGGAGAGCAAGGACCGGGTGCGCAGCGCCCTCATCAACTCGCGCTACGAGTTCCCTCTGCGCCGCATCACGGTCAACCTGGCGCCCGCCGATCTGCCCAAGGAAGGGACCCGTTTCGACCTGCCGATTGCCATCGGCATCCTGGCCGCCTCCGGGCAGCTGGCGCGGGCGCCCTTGCGCCGGCACGAGTTTCTTGGGGAGCTCGCCTTGTCCGGGGAGATGCGATCCGTGCGCGGGGCGCTGCCGGTCACGCTCCAGGCCCGATCGGCCGGCCGCCATCTGCTGCTGCCCCGGGAAAACGCACCGGAGGCAAGCCTGGTGCAGGACGCGGTGATACTCCCGGCCAGCCACCTTCTGGAAGTGTGCGGTCATCTCTCAGGCACGACGCCCATCGAACGGCAGCCTCCGGAAACAGCGACCGAAGAACCGCAGCTACTGGGAGACCTGGCCGAAGTGCGGGGCCAGTATCAGGCCAAGCGTGCCCTGGAAGTCGCGGCAGCCGGGGGACACAACCTGCTCATGATCGGACCGCCGGGAACAGGTAAGACCATGCTCGCCAGTCGCTTGCAGGGCATCCTGCCACCGATGACGGAGAGCGAGTCGCTGGAAACGGCGGCCGTGCAATCCATCTGCGGCCACGGCTTCCAACCGGAGCACTGGGGACGGCGACCGTTTCGCGCCCCGCACCACACGGCGTCCAGCGTGGCGCTGGTGGGTGGCGGCAGCGTGCCCCGGCCGGGCGAGGTTTCCTTGGCCCACAACGGCGTTCTGTTCCTGGACGAGCTTCCGGAGTTTGACCGAAGAGTGCTGGACGTGCTGCGCGAGCCGTTGGAGTCGGGCGCCATCACCATCTCCCGGGCCGCCCGTCAGGAAGAGTTTCCGGCAAGGTTCCAGCTGGTAGCGGCCATGAATCCCTGTCCAGGCGGGCATCTCGGCACCGGCCGGGATTTCGACTGCACACCGGAGGAGACACGCCGCTACCTGGGAAAGATCTCCGGACCACTTCTGGACCGCTTCGACATCCATATCGAGGTGCCTCGAGTGCCCAGGACAGAGCTCTACGCCGGTGAGTCCCGCGCCGCTGAGAGCAGCGTGGAGGTCAGACAGCGCGTGGTCGCGGCCCGCGAACGACAGTACGCCCGCGCCGGCAAGGCCAACAGTTGGCTAGCGCCGGGCGAAACGGAGCATCATTGCTCCCTGGGACCGGCGGAGCGGGGCTTGCTGGAGACCGCGGTGGAACGCCTCGGCTTCTCGACCCGGGCATGGCATCGGGTGCTCAGGGTCGCGCGCACCATCGCGGATCTGGCAGACGCCGACAGGATCGAGGGGCGACATCTTAG
This sequence comes from Gammaproteobacteria bacterium, assembly GCA_030066245.1. Taxonomy (GTDB): domain Bacteria; phylum Pseudomonadota; class Gammaproteobacteria; order JAABTG01; family JAABTG01; genus JASJBY01. Next base: position 36,150 of record JASJBY010000026.1, on the reverse strand, counting down.
TGAAGCCATCGGCTACCGCAGTCTTGACCGCGCCCCGGCCTAGCTCCGGCGACTTGTGGGGAACACCTTGCAACCGGGCTCCGGTTTGCGGTCAAATTTAAGGCATGTTGAGTAACCCTAGCCATTACACCATCGAGATCGCGGTGGAGACGGACTTCGTCGACGAGCAGTCGGAGCCGGACGAAGATCGCTATGTCTTTGCTTACACGGTCACGATACGCAACGTGGGCACCGTCGCGGCGCGCTTACTGACGCGACACTGGATCATCACCGACGCCAACGGCCATGTGCAGGAGGTCCGCGGTGAGGGCGTAGTCGGCGAACAGCCGCACCTGCAGCCGGGCGAGGGTTTCCGATACACGAGCGCCGCGATGATTGAGACACCGGTCGGCAGCATGCACGGCAGCTACCAGATGGTGGCCGACGACGGATTCCACTTCGATGCCGAAATCCCCGCTTTCAGCCTGTCGATCCCCCATACCCTGCACTGACCAGGCCACGCCGGTGCTCCTCAGCCCAAGACCGTCCTGAGCGATGACTATCTTCGCCGTCGGCGACATCCAGGGATGCTACGACGAGTTGCGGACGCTGCTGGACATCATCCAGTTCGACCGGGGCAAGGACCGCCTCTGGCTCACGGGCGACCTGGTCAACCGAGGCGGGCAGTCAGTAGAAGTCCTTCGCTTCGTGAAGAGTCTCGGAGACGCCGCGGTCACGGTACTCGGCAACCACGACCTGCATCTGCTGGCGATAGCCGGGGGCGCCGGCAACCAGCGTCGCGGCAAGGACACCCTGGACAGTGTGTTGCTGGCTCACGACCGGGAAGAGCTGCTCCACTGGTTGCGCCATCGCCCGGTACTCCATCGCGCCAATGGACTCGTTCTGATACATGCCGGTCTGCCCCCCCAGTGGGATCTGGCCCAGGCGCAACAGTGTGCCCAAGAGCTCGAGACCACCCTGCGTGGCCCCGATCACCCCGCATACTTCAGGCGCATGTACGGTGATACACCCGACATGTGGGCGCCCGGCCTGGAGCGCTGGGATAAGCTCAGGTTCATCACCAACTGTTTGACCCGTCTGCGATATTGCCACCCAGACGGCCGCTTGGCCTTGAAGGAGAAGGCGCCCCTGGGTCGACAGAAATCCGGGAACTTGCCCTGGTTTGCCGTGCCGGGCAGGCGGAGCCGCGGTGATACCATCGTCTTCGGTCATTGGTCGACCCTGCAGCTGAACGGCCGGGTCGACGCGAGTCACCGCATTCTGCCGCTGGACAACGGCTGCGTCTGGGGTGGTCGGCTGACGGCGGTGCGGCTCCCTGAGGGTCACTATGTGGACCATCCCTGCCATGGTTGGCAAAGGCCGCGGGATCTACGCATTCACAGAACCAGAATTCGGGGGCGGGAGTAGTCGGGGACGGGAATCGTGGGTCGTGAAGCGTGACTCGTGACTCGTGAATTCGTGAAGCGGGGGAAGCGTGGATGGTAGACGGTAGATGGGGGGAGGAAAAAGCGTAGGTCGTAGGTCGGGAAGCCACTCGGAAGAGGCCATAACCAACTGACTGGAGAAGTCGCCGTGTTGCCGGTGGTTGATCATTCTCATGAGGCAGGGTTGGAAGCTGAAAGGCTGCCGCTCGAGGCTTTCGAGGTACTGACATCTCGGACTCTCTCCAAGACGACGAAGCTGAAAGCGTAGGGATTGCGTACGTCGGCGTCGCGGTTCTGACGCTCAATTTCGCGCCACTCATCTGCCGCCAGGGCAGGAAAGAAAACGTCCCCTTCGAATTCACCGTCCACGAGCGTGAGGTAGAGCCGCTCAGCTCGAGCCAGGAGCTGGCCATAGAGCGCTGCGCCGCCGATCACCATCGCCTCCGGGTGGCGGCTTGCCGCCGCAAGTGCCTGCTCTACAGAATGCACCACGGTGCACGCCTCTGCGCCGAAGGCGCTGTCCCGGGTAATCACGATATTGTGGCGGCCAGGCAGGGGCCGCCCCAGGGACTCGAACGTGCGGCGGCCCATGATAATGGGCTTACCCATAGTCAAGGCTTTGAAATGCTGCAGATCGGCCGGCAGGTGCCACGGCAGACGGTTCTCGGCCCCAATGAGGCGATTCCGGTCCATCGCGGCGATCAGTGAGATACGCATGCGGTCAGCGAGGGCACGATTGCTTCCATGACTGGGTCAAGCCAGGCCGCCAGCCTCTCTGCTTTTCCGTTGTAATCGAGTCACGCACAACCAGGTCGCCGCGTTTCTGCCCAACGAAGCCCCCATCTCCCCATTTCCCCCGCTTTTCCCCGACCTACGACATACGATCCACAACCTACGCCCTACGCTTTTCTTCCCCCATCTACCGTCTACCATCTTCGCTTCCCCCGCTTCACGAGTCACTGCTCACTATTCACTAGTCACTATTCCCTTCCCTACACCGCCACCGGCGCCCGGATGTGGGGGTGAGGGTCGTAGTCCAGCAGCTCGAAGTCAGCGTATCGAAAGTCGAACAAAGAGGTGACGTCTGGATTCAGCCGCATCCGGGGCAGCGTTCGGGGTTCACGGCTGAGCTGCAGGTCGGCCTGCTGCAGGTGGTTGAGATACAGGTGGGCATCGCCGAAGGTATGAACGAAATCACCCGGCACCAGACCGCTCACCTGCGCGATCATCATGGTCAACAGGGCATATGAGGCGATATTGAAAGGCACACCGAGAAAAATATCGGCGCTGCGCTGGTACAGCTGACAGGATAGTCGCCCATCCGCCACATAGAACTGAAAGAAGGCGTGGCACGGCGGCAAGGCCATCCTATCCAGCTCTCCGACGTTCCAGGCCGAGATGATGATGCGGCGGGAATCGGGCGTCTCACGGATCTGTTCCAGCACCTGCTGCACCTGGTCAATGCTCCGACCGTCGGGGGCCGGCCAGGACCGCCACTGATGGCCATAGATGGGGCCGAGGTTACCACTTTCGTCCGCCCATTCATCCCATATGCTGACCCCGTTCTCTCGCAGATAGGCCACGTTGGTGTCGCCACTCAGAAACCAGAGCAACTCGTGGATAATGGAGCGCAGGTGCAGTTTCTTGGTGGTCAGCGCTGGGAACCCCGCCGACAAATCGAAGCGCATCTGGTAGCCGAACACGCTCAAGGTTCCGGTACCGGTACGGTCCTCCTTGCGGGTACCGTGCACACGCACGTGTCGCATCAAGTCAAGATATTGCTGCATACCAACGATAGTCTGTGCACCGCATGTAGCGTCCCGCCGTCCGTGACCGGCTCCCCTTTGCCGGCCTGATACCGGCCCGCTGTCATCTGCCGTGCAGCCGCTCCCTGGGTGCACCGCCCCCGGTTTTGAGTGTTTCCTTCAGGCGAGATGGCTGATTCGAAATACGCTACGAGCTGACCCGGTGGGGGTGTTGGCGTAGCGGCGTAGATGGCGAGCGGCGCAGGGAGAGCTTAAGCTCGGCAACTCCGCTTCTCGCCAGGCGATGGAACGCCTGGCGAGATTTAGCGGAGCCAACGCCCCGGCCGGATCCGACACCAACTGTATCGCCGTTTTTTGATCGATATTTCCGAGAAGCTATGTTTAGGATGACTCCTCGTCCTCCAGTGCTTCGATTCTGATATTGCCGCCGCTCCGTGTGATACGCACCTGCTTCACATGGCGCCGCGAGGCCTTCTCCACCACCACATCCAAGCCGTCGATGGTGAAGCGTTCGCCGACCGAAGGAATGTACTCGGTGTGATTCAGTATCCACAGGCTCACGGGATCGGTGGCCTTACCCATGAGATCGACTCCGAGGAAATCTTCCACCACCCGAAGCTCCTGGGTACCCTCCACCAGCAGCTCGCCTTCGTGAACCTCTCTGGTCTGGTGCGGGGGTCTGTCGAGCTCATCGTGAATCTCACCAACCAGCTCCTCGAGCATGTCCTCCAGGGTAAACACACCCTCCATGGCGCCATACTCGTTGACGACTACCACCAGCCGGCTCGAGTCTTGTCGAAGAGTGGAAAACAGCTCCTCGATTGGCTGGTTGACCGGAACGTAGAGGGGCTGGGCGCTCCCCACGTCCTTAAGCGGCTTGTCGAGCTCGCCGTTGACCACCGCCTGGAGCACTTCCCGGAGATAGGCCAGATGGGTGATCTCATCCTCGTTTCCCGAGGTCAGAGGAAGGCGCATGTAGGGATTCGCCAGAATTTCCGGCAGCGAGTCCCGGATACTGCGGTCACCATCCAGGAAGAACACCTGACCCCGCGGAATCATTACGTCCTGGGCCAGCAGATCGTCGAAGGCGAAGATCCGTTTGATCATCTTGTGTTCGTCGACCTCGATGGTACCCTCCAGCGCGCCATGCTCGGACATGTGAATGAGTTCCGACTCGGTGACCGTCGGCTCGGTCCTGGCCCGGGACAGGCGGTGAAGCAGCACCGTGAGCTGCTCGAGAACCCAGACCAGCGGCATCGCCACGATGGAAAATAGCCGCAGCGGTGTCGAGACGAACAAGGAGATGGGGCCCGCGTGGCGCGCCGCGAAAGTCTTGGGCGTCACCTCACCGAAGACCAGGATGATAATCGTCAGCACACCAACGGCCAGGCCCGCTCCCACGTCGCCGTACATGTTGGTGGCGATGACTGTGGCCATGGCCGACGCAGCGATATTGACCAGATTGTTGCCGATGAGGATGGCCACCAGCATCCGGTTGGTGTTGGACTTCAGCTTATCCAGCGCCTTGGCGCCGGTGCGCCCTTGCGATAGGTAGGCGCTGACGCGCGCCTTGCTGACGGTAGTCAGTGCCGTCTCGGAGCCCGAGAAGAACCCCGAGAGCACGAATAGCACGAGCAGAATGATTATTTCGATTAGCATAGCCTATCGGCCCGCCCCGGGCGGAGGCATCCGTCACCTGTCACGGCCCGCTCAGGGACCGCCACCTCTCGGCGCGCCGTCGCCCGAACCCGCGCGCCTGAAAGCATTTTCCCCTAGACCTGCTGCCGGCCGGACCTAACGGATACCCGGCTTCGGCGAGAGCCAGCGCTGCACCAGCGACCTTCGCTGCTCGGCAGGCGCTTCCGCCGCCGGCGCTCCCGAGTCGGCGGCTGGTGGCTGTCCTGTCACCGTGCCGGGCGGTGCAACACCCCCGCCGCCAGCCGTCCCCTCGCGCACCTCGGTCGCAGCCCCGGATGGTACTTCGACGGCCCCCCCAGCGGCAGCCGTGGCTGCCGACTCAGCTGCCGACGGCGGAGGCGTCGGGGAGGCAGCTGGCTCCGTCTCGGTCACCGCAGCCGCCGCCTGGCCCGTCTCGTCGGCCGGTTGCGGCGGCTGATCGGGCGCGATGGGGCTCGGCTCTGTCAGTGGAGGTGCAGAAGGCGCCGCCGGCGCCGGCACGCCGCCTTCGACCACTGCGGGTATCTGGACCGGCGGCGCGACTGCCTCTGCCGCAGGCCCGGACGGGGTCTGCAGTGCAGTCGTTTCCGGCATGGTATCCGTCTGTGCCTCAGATGCGGGTGCTGCACCACCGGGCCGGGGTCCGGGCGAAGCAGCCGGCACCGGACCAGAGGGCGGCGTTCCGCTCACTGTATCGGCTTCGGCCGCAGCGGGCGGTGGCGTTTGGAAGCCCTGGTAGACGGGCCCGCCCACGTCCGGAGCCCAGATGTCCCCTGCGCCATGACCGGACGTGGAGGGCGGCTGGACCCCGCTCGGATAGTTCGGCCGCATGAAGCCCCGCTGCCCGTGGCCTCGCCGATGGTGCGGGGCCGGCCCGTAGCGAGGCGGTCCGTAGGGTGAGGGGTACATACCGGGATGGCCATAGCTCCTGTGCATCCATGGCCTGCCGGCGTTTCGCCAGTCACCGGCTGCCATTGGGCCCGGCCCCCAGCCGTTCGCGCTTGGGGCGGCTGAGGCAGGCACGCTCACTGCCACACCCAGGCTGACCAAGGCGAATATTGATATCAGGCGCATGACTCTCCCCTCCACGGCAGGTGCTTGAGGCGCGGCCGGCCACGGCAGACGGGCGGCTTTCTCATTGTTCTGCAATAATACCCGAAACCGATTCTCGAGCCCGTTCGAACCGACCGCCTGCGGTGGGGGTGCGGGTCGCGCGACACGGACCTGAGCACAGGCCGTCGGCTACCAGTGTAACAGATGCAGGGCGCCTCAAGCGCCCCCGTCCCCGCGACCGGATAAGTCAGCATCTTATTGTTTAGTACCATGAAACCCGATACCACGGCGAGACTGCTGATCACTTGTCCGGACCGACCGGGGATCGTCGCAGCGGTTTCCAATCTCCTCTACAACCACGGGTGCAACATCACCGCTCTCGACCAGCATTCTACCGATCCGGAGGGCGGTACTTTCTTCATGCGCCTGGAGTTTCAGACACCGCACCTGGACGTCTCGCGAGAAGCCCTGGAACGGTCTTTCGACCAGAGAGTTGCACAACGCTACGGGATGGACTGGTGCATCAGCTACGCGGCTGAACGCAAAAAGATGGCCATTCTCGTATCCAAGTACGACCACGGCCTGCTGGAAATCCTTTGGCGATGGTCACGCAGGGAGCTTGATGCGGAGGTCACTCAGGTCATCAGCAATCATCCGGACCTGGAAGACCCGGTGAGGTCTTTCGGCGTACCTTACGAGCACGTTCCGTTCTCCCCCGAGACTAAACCGGAAGCCGAAGCCCACATCCTGCGGCTCTTGGAGGGCCAGACCGACGTCGTTGTCCTAGCGAGATACATGCAGATACTGTCGGCAGAGTTCGTGGACCAGTATGCGAACCGGATCATCAACATCCACCACTCTTTTCTGCCCGCGTTCGTGGGTGCCAACCCATACCAGCAGGCCTGCGAACGGGGGGTAAAGCTGATCGGCGCAACGGCACACTATGTAACAAGCGACCTGGACCAGGGGCCCATTATCGAGCAGGATGTCATCCGGGTATCCCACCGCAACACCGTAGATGAACTGCGGGAGCTCGGCCGGGACATCGAACGAACCGTTCTCGCCAGGGCCGTGAAATGGCACCTGGAGGACCGGATCATTGTTCACGGTAACAAGACGGTGGTCTTCGTCTGACGCCCCCGGCGACGCGCCCGCGGTCAGCGCGATCGGCCGGTGTCGCGCTGCCGCTTGTACTTCTCGATGGAGGACTCCAGGTTTTGAAGAAGACCGCCGATGCCCTCGCTCTTGACGATGGAAGCGTAAGTGTCGCGGTAGTTTCTGACCAGGCTTACCCCCTCGATTACCACGTCGTAGGCGAACCACTTTCCTTCGCTTTGCCGTAGCTTGTAGGTTACGGGAATGTCGGCCTTTTCGGTTACGATAAAGGTCTCCACGGTTGCCCGCCGACCGGACACTTTCTCCGCGCCGAATCGCACATATTCGTTCGAAAAGCGTTTCATCTTCTCCGTGTAAGTGTGCTGCAGATACTGGGAGAAGAACTCGACGAAACGCTTGCGTTCAGCCGGCGTGGCTTTCTGCCAGTTCGTTGCCAGCACGCTTTGGGAAATGGTCTGAAAATCGAACTGCCGGTCTATGATCAGCTCGATACTGGTCTGTTTCGAATACCAGTCGAGCTGCTTGTCCCGCAGGATGGCGAGGATTCCGTTGACCGTAGCCTGCACCTGCTCCGTCGGCCCGGATGCGGCCGCAACGGCGGATGGCGCCAGGCCTGTCAAGGCAAAACAACCCAGCAACAAGAGCGCTCTGATTGCCATGCTGGCATTTCTCCTGCATATCTGTATTTGCGAGAGGGCCGTATCATCCCTGGAGGAGAGATTACCGCCCCTTGCGGAGGTGGACGACACGACGGAAGGGTAACGCGCTCGGCCGGCTGCCGCGCCAATTTTCTGCCGGGTACAAATGATGCCACTGCCCATGTCGTTTTGGAAGGCTTGGCCTCGGCCCGGCGGGAGCGGGCGGCCCGCTCTTCGTCCCCGCTGAAAAGACCCCAATCCTATCCTGAAAAAGGACGCTTGACCTGGACTTAACTGAGCAAATTACTAAAGTTCCATCACGGAGCAGTCATGTCTTAAGACCGAACGCCGCGGCAGTTCGGGAGCTTGGCCTTCGCTTGACAAGGGAAACAGAGCTAGAACATGGACAAGAAAACAGAGCCAGGCGAAGCGAAGGGGCTTTACTTCAAGGCAACCGTCGAGCCGACGGTCAAGGATGAGATAACAGACCGCAGCCAGCTCGGGGAGCTGCTATGCCTGCAGCGTGAGATCCTGGAGGCCATGGCCCTCAACAGGCGCTTTGGGCAGGTGTTGGACCGGCTTTGCCAGCTGATCGAGCGCATGGTGCCCGACTCCCTGGCTACTGTCATGCTGCTCGACGGAGTCCAGGGCGTGCTGAACGTGGAGGCCGCCCCATCCTTGCCGGCTGATGCGCTGCCCATGCTCAATGCCCTCGTGCCAGGAGTTGGCGCTGGCTCCTGTGGAACAGCGGCCTGCTGCGGCGAGGCCGTGTATGTTTCGGATACACGCACGGATCCCCGTTGGTCGAATCTTCAACACGTTGCCCGTGAGCTAGGTGTGCGCGCCTGCTGGTCCGTGCCGATTCTCTCCGAGTCGAAAGCAGTCGTCGGCACCTTCGCCATCTCTTCTACCGAGTGCAGATGCCCGACTCCATTTCATCTACGCCTACTTGAATCCGCGTCCTATCTCGCTGGCATCGCGATCCAGCGCAAGCAGCAGGACGAGGTGCTGCAAGCGCTGGAGACCCGACTGCACCGAATCACCGATGCCGTGCCGGGAGCCGTCTGCCAGTTTCACCTGACCCCGAAGAGCAAGCCCCGCTTCACCTTCATCAGTCACGGGGCCGGCGCCCTCTGGGGCATGCCCATCCGCAAGCTCCGGCACGACCACTCCTTGATGTGGCGCATGGTTCTGGAGCAGGACAAACAGGCCGTGCGGGCCAGCCTGCGGCGGGCCGCTACCAACGGGCACGCCTGGAGCCACGAGTTCCGTTTGAGACGCGCCGACGGGGAGATCCGGTGGGTACGAATGAGCGCCGCTCTCGACCGCTCGGGTGCCGGGGCTCGCTATACGTGGAACGGCATCATTCTGGACATAACCGAGAACCGCTTGGCCGAACAGCGCTTGTCTCAGTGGGCTGCCGCGTTCGAGAACACGTCCGAGGGTGTCATCATCACGGATCCCTTCGGCCACATCCTGGATGTCAACCGCGCATTCTGCAAAATCACGGGTTACTCTCGGGAGGAAGTAGCGGGCGAGAAGCCCTCGCTGCTGCACTCGGGTCGGCACGACAGCACGTTCTACCAGGCCATGTGGGCGACGCTTCGCAGCGCCGGACAGTGGCAGGGTGAGATCTGGAATCGACGCAAGAACGGCGAAGTGTACCCCGAATGGCTGAGCATCAGCCCCGTCACCAACGAGCAGGGTGAAGTGATCAACTACGTGGGCGTGTTCGCCGACATCACGACCATGAAGGAGTCAGAGCGACAGCTCCTGCATCTTGCCCACCACGATCCACTGACCGGGCTGCCCAACCGCCTGCTGTTCAGCGCCAGGCTGGAACACGCGCTGCAGCAGGCGAGGCGTATCCCCGCCACCATCGGGCTTCTGTTCCTGGACCTGGACCGTTTCAAGAACGTCAACGACTCCCTGGGACATGCCCTGGGAGACGAGCTGCTGACCCAGGCGGCTCATCGGCTACGCAGCTGCATTCGCCAACAGGACACGGTGGCCCGACTGGGCGGCGACGAGTTCATTGTGATCCTGCAGAGCCTTGCAGACGCCCGGGATGCGGGCGCCGTGGCCGAGAAGATCCTGGAGGCCCTGCAGCAACCTTTCGCGCTGACGGGACACGAAGTCACCGTAACGGCGAGCATTGGCATCAGCCTGTACCCAAATGACGGTGAAGAGGGAGACACGCTGCTCCGGAATGCGGACGCGGCCATGTATAGGGCCAAGGAGCTTGGCAGCAACGGCTACGCCTACTACACGCCTGAGCTCACGGCTATCGTTCGGGAACGCTTTGACCTGGAGAACAACCTCCGACGCGCCCTGGAGCGCGATGAGTTCGAGCTGTTCTTTCAGGCCCAGGTGTCGGCCGCCGATGGGCGCATCGTGGGAGCCGAGGCCCTGTTGCGCTGGCGGCACAACGAGCTCGGGCTGGTCACTCCGGAGAAGTTCATAGCTCTGGCTGAGGAAACGGGGCTCATCCGGCCCATCGGCGAGTGGGTGCTTCGCTCCGCCTGCAGACAGGCACGCCAATGGCGCTCATGGGGCTTACCCAAGATCCGCCTGGCCGTGAACCTGTCCGGCCAGCAAATCACGCCAGAGTTCATCAACGACAAGCTGGAACAGCTGCTTGCGGAAGCGCAGCTCGAACCATCCAGTCTGGAGCTTGAGATCACCGAGAGCTTCGTCATGAAGCACCCGGAACAGGCCGTCCAGGTCCTCGACAGACTCGGCACGCTGGGCATCAGTCTCGCCATTGACGACTTTGGCAGCGGCTATTCCTCGCTGGGCTATCTGAAGCGCCTGCCGGTTCACAAGCTGAAGATCGACCAGTCTCTGGTTCGGGATATTCCCTCCGATCCCAACGACGAGGCCATCGCCAGGGCCGTGATCGCCCTCGGACACAGCCTGGGTCTGACCGTTATTGCCGAAGGCGTGGAGAACGAGCTGCAGGGTGAATTCCTGCGTTCGGAGGGCTGTGACGAGTTCCAGGGCTTCTTCTACGGCCGCCCCGTCCCCGCCGACGAGTTTGCCGCCCTGTTGAGAGCGCATCAGTCGGCGAATCAGCAACCCCACACGCCTGCGGCGTAAGTGTACGAAAAGAAAGCCTCCTCCCACGGTGCGACGCATTGGTGTTCGGTTAGGGCCGTACCGGCATGAGTGGCCGGGACCGTCGGCCGCAGGGATAGCGGCCGTCGAGCCTACAGGGAGGTATTCACGGCGTGTCCCGGCGGCTCGTGCCGGTACGGCCCCCACAGCTAATGCTTAACCGATCACGGATGCGCCCTTGCGCGCCGCGCGTGCGGGGAGCGAGAATTGCGCGCATACATTAGGAGGCGTTGATGGACGATACCCTCAAGCGGCTTATTGAAGCGGAATCCCGGGCAGAGCAGATGGTGCAGGAAGCAAAGCTGAAGCGCGAGGAAGTGACCCGCAAGGCGCTGGACGAAGCCAGGCACGCGGAGCAGCGCTTCGCCGACCGGGTTCCGGAGCTGCATGCGTCTTTCCTGGAGAAGGCTGAAGCGCGCGCGGAGCAGACCATCCACGAACTGCAGCGCCGCTACGACGAACGCAACAAAGCGCTGCGCGCCATGGCGGAAGCACGCGAGCAGGAGGCCATCGAAGCGGCCCTCCAACGACTGCTGGACGGCGCCGAGACGCCGTAAGGCCCGTCGGCCCGGTGCACCTATCGGCCTAGCAACATGCGCGCGGTCTATCCCCCTTACCTGAACGCCCGAATCTCAATGCTGGCCGATCGCCTGTTGCCCCGAAGCAGCCTCGAGTCCTGGATCACCCAGCCCGCCGAGGAAGGCGCGGCTCAGACGGACGTGCTGCAGCTAGGCGTGCAGCTCGACGATTTGGGGCCTGGAGCGGTGAGTATCGAGCAGGCGCTCCTCAGTAAGCTGCTCCAGGACGTCCTGGTCGTCACACGGCCCCTGACCGGCTCCGAACGCGATTTCCTGGTCTACAGCCTGCGCTGGTTCGAGCTGGCGAATCTCAAGGTGGTCATACGCGGCAAGCTCTCCGGACTGGACGACCAGGACATCCGGCAGCAGCTGCTGGACATCGCGCCCTTCAACACCCTGCCTACCGAGGAGCTGCTGCACACCGAGGATCCGGCAGAGATGCTGCGCCGCCTGGAGGATACGCCCTATGCCGACCTGGCCCGCCAGGCACGCCGCGCCTATGACGAGCACAAGGATTTGTTCTCAGTGGAGCTCGCCATAGACCGGCGCTTCTTCGTGGACCTGCAGAAGCGGGCGCGGGCCGTCGGCGAGGACCAGCGAATGGCGGTTCTCTACTTGAGCGGCTGCACCCTGGACCGCTTCAACCTGGTGTGGCTGCTGCGCTACCGCTTTTCCTACGAGCTCTCACCCGCCGAGACCTATTACCTGCTCATTCCGGCCGGCCACCGACTTTCCGCCCAAAGTCTGGAGAGCCTCTGTCAGCTGGGATCTCTGGAAGAGGTGCTGGAAGCGCTGCCGACGCGCCTCAAGCACACTCTCGCCGGAGCCACCAGCATTACCATTGTCGAGAACCTCCTGGAAATTCAGGCCCGCAAAGTGGCGATGCAGTTTCTGCAGGATTACCGGCATGTGATTGCCCGGGCATTTGCGTACATTCTCCTGCGGGAAATGGAGATGCGCCAGATCATCGCAATCGTCAAGGGTAAGCGACTGGGTTTCGATCCCGCTCTGATCCGCTTTGCGGCGGCCATGGAGGAGCAGCCGTAATGTTTCGCCCCGTGCCCATGCAGAGAGTAAGCCTGCACGTCCTGCGGGAGGACGCGCCCCGCGCTGCCACGGCGCTCGCCCGCCTGGGTGTCTTCAATCCCGAGGCTGCCGAGCTTCCCGAGAACCAGCTGACGGAGTTTCCCGCCGAGCGCTACCGGCAGATTTATCAGCGCGCCCGCACGCGCCTGCGCAAGATTCAGGCGAACACGGCCTGTCCCCTCGACCAGGGCCGCCAGCGGCTGGTGGACTTGGCGGAGCTGGACAACCTGGACGTCCGCCTGGGGGAAATCTGGCGCCAGTTCTCGGTTATGGAAGAAGATCACCGGGCACTGCTGGAACAAAGCAACTCAGTGCAACAGCTGTGGGAGAGCCTGAAGCGCTTTTCGGCCCTGGACATCGACCTGAGCCTGTTCCAGCAGCCGGGTGCCTTTCTCTCCCTGCGCCTGGGTACGGTACGCACCGCAAATCTGCGTCAGCTGGAACGTGCGGCCGCGCTCGCCGAGCATTTCGTGCAACCCGTCTACTCGGTGGGTGACACCCATTACGTGGTGGTGGCGGGCCCCACTAACGTGCAGGAAGATATCCAGGCGCTGCTGCGGGCAGCCGACTTTCAGCCCGTGAAGATCCCGTCTGAGTTCCACGACCATCCCGAGAAGATCAAGCTCGACCTCACGTCCAAGGCAGCGGAGCTGGAGCGCCTCATCCTGGAGAGGGAGGCCGCTCTGGATGCTCTCATCGAAGGGCATCGGGAGGAGCTTGGCGACGCCTGCCACATCCTGACCTGGGCGGCGCCCTACGCCGCTCTCGCGACCCAGCTTCGGGCGCGCGGCGGGCTGACCATGGTGGAAGGCTGGATTCCCGCCGACCAGGCCGAACCACTGCAGCAGTCCCTGGCGGCGGCCCTGGAACGGCCTTTCGTGCTGCGGACTCGCGAGCCGAAAGCCGACGAGCGCGCTCGTGTGCCCACTGTGATGCGCCACTTGCGCTGGCTGCGACCTTTCGCCGCCTTGGTCAGGAACTACGGCGTTCCCCGCTACGGCGAGATCGATCCCACCATTCTTTTCGCCATCACCTTCGTGGTCATGTTCGGCATGATGTTCGGTGACGTGGGACACGGCGCCGTGATCGTGCTGGCCGGCCTGGCCGTGCGCCGACGCTTTCCGGCAGTGGTGCCGTTCGTGGTCGCCGCCGGCCTCTCCTCAGTGGGTTTCGGCTTTGTCTACGGCAGCCTGTTCGGCTACGAGCACATCATTCATCCCATCTGGATGTCGCCCCTGTCGGATCCGCTGCTCATGCTGGAGCTGGCCCTGTACTGGGGCATAGGCTTCATCCTGCTCATGAATGCTCTGACCATACGTAATCTGGTGGACGAGGGCCGGATCCGGGAGGCACTGCTCGACAACAAGGGGGTGGCGGGCACGCTTCTCTATGCTGGCGGGCTCTTCGGCGGCTTCCGCTGGATGCAGGACGGCGTGTTCGGTGTGCTGGAAGCGGCGGCGATACTCGTCCCGCTGTCAGTGATCCTGGCCTACAAATGGCACGAGCACGACAGTCCGTTGGGCGAGAAGCTCCTGGTCGTGGCCGTGGAAGGCTTCGAGTCCATCATGAACTACCTGGCGAACACCCTCTCGTTCCTGCGGGTGGCCGCCTTCAGCCTCAACCATGTGGCCCTGGCCATTGCGGTATTTACCCTGGCCGACATGATGGGTGTCGCGGGCCATTGGATCACCGTGGTGCTCGGCAATGTGTTCATTATCGGCCTGGAGGGGGCCATTGTGACCATCCAGTGTCTGCGCCTGGAGTACTACGAAGGCTTCTCCAGATTTTTCCGCGGCGACGGGCGGGAATTCCGGCCGCTGCGCATGCAGGTACCGGGCACCTGAGCGCTCGTGAACCTGCCCACCGCGCAGGGTGGCCAAAGGCTTTGTGGCATGCCACGACCAGTGGGCACCGGGCGCTCAGATGGATGGGAACAACTGCGCAAGCATTCAAGACAACGACCAGAAGGAGCCTGCCATGTACTGGTTACTCGCACTCATGACCATCAGCCTGCTTGGCATCATTGCCGCCGGCATCTACTTCGAGTTTCGACCCTTGCCAGCCGGCAGCCCGGCCGACCGCTGGCTGAAGGGGGGCGTCGGCATCAATCTGCTTACCTTCGTGGGGGCCCAGGTGGGCCTGGTCGCCCTGGGTATCCAGGACGTCATGGCGGAGCCGGCGGCGACCGAGGCGGCCGGTGAGATCTCAGTGGGCATGGGGCTGGCGATCATCGGCATCGGCATCCCGACGGCACTGGCCACGGTCGGCGCCGGCATCGCCGTCGGCCCGGTAGGTGCGGCCTCCCTGGCGGTGATTGCGGAGAAGCCGGAAATCTTCGGCCGCACTCTCGTCTATCTCGGTCTCGCCGAGGGTATCGCCATCTACGGTCTGGTGGTGACGATTCTGCTGCTCGGGAGAATCTGATGCGCATTATCGCCATGGGCGGGCAGGCCTTGATCGACGGCTTTGCCCTTCTGGGCTGCGAGACTCATGCCGATGCGACGCCGGATGACGTGGAGCGCGTCATCGCCGACCTGCTGCGCAGAAAAGAGAAGGCCATTATTTACCTCGAGCACGGCATCAGCCGCGCCGGGGGGCCGAATCTCGAGCGGCTGCGAAGCGAGGGCGGTGACATCATCATCAGCGAGGTCCCGCCGCTGCACGCCCCCGAGAACTATCATCCGCCGGTGGAGGCACTGGTGACCCGGGTCCTTGGACCGGCGGCCCTGGAGGAGAAGGCATGAGTGCCGACGACCAGGTGGCCGCCCTGGAGAGCGCGATCCTGGACCGCGCCCGCAATCTCGCCGACGAGCATGTCGAACAGGCCGCCCGCGCGCGCGAGCGGATCATGGACGACTCGGCCGAACGGCTGAGATTGCTGGAAGAGAAAGAGATCCTGGCGGCCAAGGCCAGGGCAGAACGCGAGTTCCGGCGCAAGGTCCAGGCCAGCGAGATTCGCATGCAGGCGGATTTGGACCGGCTGCGTTGGAACCTGGTGCGGTCGGTGCTCGACAACATCCAGCTCCGCCTTACGCAGCTCAGCGCCGACCAGACCACTTACCTGCCCATGTTGAAGCGCCTCCTCGCCGAGGCTGCGGCCAGCATCGAGCGTGAAGAGCTGGTTGCCCTGGTCAGCGACGCCGATCACCGGCGCCTCGCCGAGGACTGGGAAGCCATCGCCCGGGAGGCGGTGTCCGATAAGCAGGTGCGGCTCTCGGAGGAAGTCTGCCCCTGCTCCGGGGGCGTCTTGCTGCGCAGTGAGGACAACCGCATCAGCGTCGACAACACTTTCGAGGGCCGAGCGGCGCGCATGGAGTTCGAGCTGCATCGGGTAATCCTGGAGCGCCTGTTCCCCAGCGCCTAGCCCGCGGCACATGGACACCACCGCTTCGAGAACGCCATACAGAGTTGTTATCCCATGGGTGAGATCATCGAAATCAACGGACCGATCGTGACAGTCCAGCTGCCGGCGGTAAGAAACGGCGAGCAAGTGCGCATAGGCGCCATCGGACTGCTCGGTGAGGTCATCGGTCTGGACGGCGAGCGCGCCGTGGTGCAGGTCTACGAGTCTACGGAATCGGTGAAGCCGGGAGAAACTGCCGAGGCGTTAGGACACCCCCTGTCCGTGGAGCTTGGGCCCGGGTTGCTGGGTCAGATATTCGACGGCGTGCAGCGACCTCTGCCTGTCATCATGGAGCAGAGCGGCGACCACATTGCCCGCGGACTGGCCGTCCCCGCCCTGGATCGGGCCCGCTCCTGGCCCTTCGAGCCCAGGGGTGACCTGAGTGCTGGAGACGCCATCAGCGGCGGAGCAGTGCTGGGCGAAGTTCAGGAGACGGCGACCATCAGGCAGCGCATTCTGGTCCCACCGGGCATCAAAGGCGAGCTCGTGGAGCACGCACCGGCGGGGGAGTACACCGTGGACCAGGTCATCGCCCGGGTCCGGGATACACAGGGTCATATCCACAAGCTGCGCCTATATCACCGCTGGCCGGTGCGCCGGGCACGCCCATACAGGGCGCGGGTGCATGCGGCCGACTCCCTGCTCACAGGACAACGCATTCTCGACACCTTCTTCCCGTTGCTCAAAGGCGGCAAGGCAGCGGTGCCCGGCCCCTTCGGCGCCGGCAAGACCGTCGTTCAGCAGCAGATCGCCCGCTGGTCCAACGCCGACATCGTCCTGTACGTGGGCTGCGGCGAGCGAGGCAACGAGCTGGTGGACATCCTGGAAACCTTTCCGCAGCTCACGGACCCCTACACCGGCCGTTCCCTGATGGAGCGCACGCTGCTCGTGGCGAATACGTCCAACATGCCCGTGGTGGCGCGCGAGGCAAGCATCTATGTGGGCGTGACCATGGCAGAGTATTTCCGGGATCAGGGCTACGACGTGGTCATGGTCGCCGACTCCACCAGCCGCTGGGCCGAGGCCCTGCGGGAAGTGGCCGGCCGGCTCGGCCAGATGCCGGTGGAGGAAGGTTACCCGGCCTACCTGGCGTCGCGCCTGGCAGCTTTTTACGAGCGAGCCGGCCGGGTCGAAACGCTTGCCGGTGAACAAGGCTCCGTCACGTTGATCGGCGCGGTCTCCCCGCCCGGGGGCGACTTTTCCGAACCCGTGACCAGCCACACCAAGGAAATCGTGCGCACCTTCTGGGCCCTCTCCAAGGAGCTGGCCGACGCCCGCCACTACCCGGCGGTCGGTTGGGACGAGAGCTTCTCGGGCTATGTCGACATTGCCGCGCGATGGTGGGCCGAGCAGATCGATCCGAGCTGGGCCGAGCGCCGCACCCAGGCTCTGAACCTCCTGGCCCACGCCGACGAGCTGGGCCGCATCGTGAACCTGGTGGGGCCGGAAGCGCTGTCCCAGGAGCAGCGCTGGGTGCTCGAAGGAGCCGCCCTGGTCAAGGAAGGCGTGCTGCAGCAGAGCGCACTGGACCCGGTGGACAGCTACTGCTCGCCGGAGAAGCAGTTCGCGCTGCTCGATCTGGTCTTGAAAGTGTATGAACAGGGTCGGGAGCTGCTGCGGCTCGGCGTCCCCGTGGAGCAGATTTCACGGCTGCCGGTCATGGGCTCGGTACGCCGCGCCAAATCGGCTTACCCCAGTGATCGTGTGGATGAGCTGAAAGCCGTCGATAGAGAAGTCCGCGAGGCATTCGATCCCATACGCATGGAGTACAGCGCGGCCGAGGAGAAGACGGCATGAAGGAGAAAGAGTACCGGATGGCGTCGGCCGCCCGCGGCGCTCTGCTGTTCATGCGCGGCGTGCCCAACGTGGCCCTCGGCGATCGGGTGGTGGTCCGCGACCACCAGGGGCGCAAGCGCAACGGCCAGGTCATCCGCACCTCGCAGGACGTGGTGCTGGTGCAGGTATTTGAGGGCACGGATGACCTGGATCTGCAACGCACCTGGGTACGCTTTCTAGAGCAGCCCTTCGAGCTGCCCCTTTCGCCCGACATCCTGGGGCGCATCTTCAACGGGGTTGGTGAAGCCAGAGACGACCGCCCGCCCATCGTCTCGCGACTGACCCGCAACGTGAACGGCTCCGCCGTCAACCCGGCATCGCGCTCCTACCCGCGGGAGTTCATTCAGACCGGCATTTCCACCATTGACGGGCTGAATTCCCTGGTGCGCGGTCAGAAACTCCCCATCTTTTCCGGCTCGGGCCTGCCCCACAATCGACTCGCCGCCCAGATCGTCCGCCAGGCGAAGCTGCCCGGAGAGGAGGCCGACTTCGCCATCGTCTTTGCCGCCATGGGCGTCTCTTATGCGGACGCCCGTTTCTTCGAAGAGGAGTTCGAGTCCAGCGGCGTGCTCTCCAACGTGGTCATGTTCGTCAATCTGGCCGACGACCCGCCCATGGAGCGGCTGATACTGCCGCGCACCGCGCTGACAGCCGCGGAGTATCTGGCCTTCGACCTGGACCGGCATGTGCTGGTGGTGATTACCGACATGACCCACTATGCCGAGGCGCTGCGCGAGGTGGCGACGGCCAAGGGCGACGTGCCGGCCCGCAAGGGCTATCCGGGATACCTATATTCCGACCTGGCCGAAATTTACGAGCGGGCCGGCAGGATCCATGACCGGCACGGCTCCATCACCATGATGCCCGTGCTCTCCATGCCGAGCGACGACATCACCCACCCCATCCCTGACCTCACGGGCTACATCACGGAGGGGCAGATCGTGCTGGGACGTGATCTGCACAACCAGGGCGTCTATCCGCCGGTCCACGTGCCCCCTTCCCTGTCGCGGCTCATGAAGGACGGCGTCGGCAAGGACTACACCCGGGAAGACCATCCGCGGGTAGCCAGCCAGCTCTATGCCGGCTATACCCGGGCGCTGGAGGCCCGCAACCTGGCCTCCATCATCGGCGCCGAGGAGCTGTCGGAGCGGGATCGCCGTTATCTGAGCTTCGCCGACGCCTTCGAGAAACGCTTCGTCGGTCAGGGGGAGGACGAGGACCGAAGCATCATCGAAACCCTGGACAACGCCTGGGACCTGCTGTCTATACTGCCGCCGGAGGCCCTGAGCCGGGTCACGGAGGCAGACCTGGCCAAATACCACAAGTGGGAGACGGGCTCACCGGACTGACCCATGCCGCAGCGCCTCAAGATCCCGCCCACCAAGAGCGCGCTGCTGGCATTGAAGCAGCAGGTGGCCTTCCTCGAAGACGGTCACACCCTGCTGGAGCGCAAGAAAGAGCTGCTCACGCGCCTGGTTTACGAGCGGCTCGACCAGTATCGGCGCCTGCGCAACCAGGCACGGGACGCGGTGGAGCAGGCCTACCGATGGCTGAGCATCACGCACATGCGCATGGGCAGCCGCAAGCTGGGACAGGTGGCCCTGGGACTGCCCCTGGGTCTGGAGGTCAACATCCTGCCGCGCAGCAGCCTGGGGGTGCAGTATCCGGCGGTGACCGCCAAGGAACGCCCCATGCAGCCCATCGGTTTCACCGGCACCGATTCGAGCCTGGACGAAACCCGGCGCCGCCTCGCCGCTATGGCGGTGCTGCTGGCGCGGCTGGGAGAGGCGGAGACAGCGCTCTGGCGCCTGCTGGAGGAGCAGCGCAAGACCCAGAAACGGGTCAACGCCCTGCGTTACAACGTCATCCCCAAGTACCGCAATACCATCCGCTTCATCGAATCCAGCCTGGAGGAAGAGGAGCGCAACACCCTGTTTCAAATCAAGGTGCTCAGGGAGCAGGGAGGGATGGGCGGTCCCTGATGGCGTAGAGTTGACCGAGATCATGGTGTCTCGAGACATGCCGCGGGAAAGTTAACAAAGGGAGGTTGCGCGCCCGACGTCGCGGGTGAACAATGGGCTACGGACGTTCAACTCACAACGAGGAGGCAGCCAGATGGATATCAAGCTCGTCGATGTATTGGTCCATGTCGATGAGAGCATTGACAAGACGGCCCGCGGCGCCATGGAGGACAAGGTGCGGGGGATCGAGGGGGTTGTCTCGGTCGCCCAGCACGACGACAAGCCGCACCTGATGATGATTGAGTACAACCCCGACAAGACCAGCAGCTCAGACATCCTGGCCTGCGTGAAGGGCCAGGGCGTTCACGCGGAGATCGTGGGGCTGTAGCGCGGCTCGACGACGCCGGCTTGCACGGCGGGACGCTGGGCGCATATGTGACGGTTTATTGATCTGGATCGGTTGCATCGGTATATGAGTAATTGGTTATAATCTGTAAGTGCCGGGGTTGCCCGGCGAAACAACATCAATAACTCTCAACCGTTAATGCACGAGCAAAGGGAGAGAACCCGATGAAGAAGATCTCGGTAATCCTGGCGGCGGCTGTGGTGGCAGGCTCTGCGCTTCTGCCCCTGCAGAGCGCCAATGCCTTCTTCGGTGGCGGCCCCTGGTGGGGCGGCTATGGCTGGGGCGGCTACGGCTGGGGCGGCGGCCCCTGGGGCTGGGGCGGCCCGTACGGCTGGGGCGGCTATCCTGGCTACGGCTGGGGCGGCTATCCCGGCTATGGCTGGGGCGGCTATCCCGGCTGGGGTGGCTACGGCTATCCGTACGCCATGACCGCTCCGGTGATCGTACAGCAGCCGGCCACGGCGAAGAAGTAGCAGACCCTGGTCTGACTCCCCGCCAGGATGGCGGGGAGAGCGCATGGAACAGGGGTGACGGAAGTCACCCCTTTTTCTTTGTGAGGTCTTCACCGCCCCGCCAGCCAGCGCGTGTTGTAGCGGGCATGCAGGGCGTCGCGGGGGCCGGGGGGCTTGCCGGTAGTGGGTAGCGGACCCACCGTTTCGCCGTGCTGGGTGAAAAGATCCATGTCCTTGGTCCAGCCGTTGGTCTCCAGGACGAAGTAGCGGCGCCAGCCCTGCGGAGCGGGTGCGGAAGGCGCGGCAAAGGCCATATGCACCTCCTCCCCGGCCCCGAACACGGCGACGCCATCGTCGTGGCGCGCCACCAGCTCCTTCACGTCGCCCAGGCGCGTGTACAGGCCGGCCATGTAGCGGGTGTCCCAGAACGGGCGGCGGTGCCCGTAGTCGTAATCCGGCCGGTGCTGGTCACGGGTCAGGCGCAGGGGAAAGCCGGTCTTGGCCAGACGCGCCGACGCCAGACTCAGCACCTCGCGGCGTATCCGGGGCGCCGGCTCGGCGTAGGCCACGGCCAGGCGGTCCCAGTAGATTTCCTGGTTGGTACGCAGGCGGATCTCCCGGGTACCGGCCGGCAACCCGTCCAGGGGCACGGACATGCGCCGGGGCATGCCGGCCGGATAGCCGAACTGTTCCAGGAGCCTGTGCCAGCGGCCGTCGGCGCCGCGTGCCTCCAGGCTCGGCGCCTGGTAGCCGGCACCCGCCTGCCAGGCGGCGAACATGGTCTGGGAATAGGGGTACTCCACCCAGCCGTCGGCCACCAGCAAGGGCTGTCCGGGACGCTGGTCCAGGGGCTCTTCAAAGCGCAGGGTGAGCAGGTGCTCCCGTTCCAGGCGTCCCACGAAGCGCCTGTCCCGGGCGCCCACGGGGGCCGCCTCGCCATCTGCGTCACGCACTGTCGCCGTGACCTCCTGGCCGCGGTCATTGGTGGCTCGCATCGCCAGTATTTCGTGGCGAAAGAAACGCGGCTCGCCGGTGGGCGGCGGCCCCTGGATCCCCATGCGTTCGTCCAGCACCAGCTCCCAACCGGGCGGCAGATCGTAGCTCACCAGTCGCACCGCATCGATATAGACGGCTTCTTCCATGGGCTCCGTGAGCTTCACCAGCATCCGGCCTTCCCTGGGCTTCAGGAGCCCGGGCGGCAGGAGCAGGTTTTCCCAGGGGCGCGGGGTGGCGTACTCGCCCGGTCCCACCGCATAACCCAGCCCACCCACACCCAGCAGATCGCTGACGAAGGCATAGCGATCGCCGTCCCAGGCGAATAGCACGGGGCAGCTGGAGAGCTGCCGCTGGGTCTCGGCGATGCGATGCACCTGGTCGGGACCGAGATCCAGCTCGCTCTGGAACACACCGTCCGACCAGTCGATGGCCACGAAGTCCGCCTTCGCCGCGCCGCCCAGGCCAATGGCCACGGGCTGCAGGGACTGACCAGGCCCCGCGAAGCTGCGCAGCGTGTCGGTTAGGGTCCACCGGTCGCCCACCCGCAGGGCCATCCGGGTGCCGATGCCCGAGGCGTTGGAGCGCATGGACTGGCCGGCATCCTCAGCACCGGTGAAGACCAGGCTCACGAACCTGTGGCGCCCGCGCCCCGGCCCCCAGAGGTGGAGAGTCCCGTCAGCCGCCAGCCCCAGCACTGAAGGTCCGGCCTGCGGCTGGACCACGACCGGAGACCAGCCGCGCAGCCGCCTGCCCCCGAGCGCCGCCCGGTGGTGGGCTCGGCTCCGACCCGCGTCGGCATCGACAACGGCCCAGCCGTTCCCGGCACTGGCGATAAGCTCCAGGCGGCCGTCGCCGTTCACGTCCATGGCGGCGAGGCCCGGCGGCGACTCCCCTGCACCCGGCAGCGTCAGCAACGGCTCGGCGTCGGAATGATCGGCAGCGGGCTCCGACCACCGGTAGATCTTCCCGTCCGGGCTAACCGCGTAGAGCTCCGGCACGCCGTCGGCATCCACATCCGCGGCCAATGCCGTGTGTACGGGGGCGTCCCGAAAGGCCCGGAAGCCCTTCGCCGGTGTGTACTGCCACAGGCGGTCATTCAAATACACCTCGTGGGGCGGCTCCCCGTTGACCACCACCAGGTCTACATCCCGGTCCCCATCGATGTCCACGGGGATCGCGAGCCGCGAGGCCCGGCCGTCCCCGGCCACCCCGAACTCGGCGCCCAGTGCACGAAAGCTGCCGTCCAGGTTGTTGTTGAGCAGCTCGTTGGGACCGTCCGCGTTCACCAGGAACAGGTCCAGATCGCCGTCGTGGTCGGCATCGAAGAAAACCCCGTCCACCGTGTCACGCTCGCCGCCGCCCGTCCCCGTGGCAGCCGTCACGTCCAGCCAGCTGCCGGGCTCGGTCTGGCGCCACAGCTGATTGGTCCCCGCCCGGCACAGATACACATCCGTCAGGCCGTCATTGTCGAAATCACCCCACAGGGCGGCGTTCACATCCGGCACAGCGGCGAGCGGGTGCGCGGCATCCACCTGGTAGCTGCCATCCGGCTGGCCGTGCAGCAGCAGGTTGGGCGTCGCCCCGCCGACGCCGGTCACCAGAATATCCAGCGCCCCGTCACCCTGCATATCCGCAGCGGTGAGGCTGAACCGGCTTCCCCCCTGCTCCTCCGCGGTGTCGGCGCGAGCGATAACCCGGGGTTTGGCGAACAGCGGCCCCGCCGGGTGAGGGATGCTCGGGCGCGGTTCCGAAGGGGCGATGGCTAGGGCCTCGCCCTTGGGTCCCATGCGCGTGTACTTGAACTCCGCCAGGCGCGCCCGGGGATTGTTGGCAAGCTTCTGGTAATCGGCGATGACCGCGCGAGCCTCGTTGGCCTGACGCAGGCGACGCAGGCTCTGGAATGCGCCGTAGTAGGCGCTGCGCAGGTAGGGATCCAGGGCCATGGCGCGCCGGTACCAACCAAGGGCCTCCTGGTACTGGGACTCCTGGGCGAGGCACTGGGCCAGATAGTAGGCCGCGTAGGCATCCTCGGGATCGGCTTCCGCCACCTGACGGAAGTGCACCAGCGCCTCGGCGGGTGAGGACAGATAGAGCCTAAGCAGGCCGGCCACGTAATGGGCCCGCAGGTGGTCGGGCTCCCTCTCGAGGACCTGATCCACGCGAGCCAGAGCCGCCTGCTCGTCCCCCTCTTCCTGCCGGTTCAGGGTCGCGATGGCCAAATTGACGTCCGCGTCGGCCCATTCGGGATACTGTTCCACCAGGCTCGCGAACGCCTGCCGCGCGGGCTCGTACTCGAAGCGTCCCATCAGCCCGACACCGCGATTGTTCAGGCCAATGGCCCTGTCGTCAGGGCCGCTGGCAGGCGGAGTCGAGCCCGCCGCGTTTTGCTGGTCGTCCGCAGGCCCGGAGCAGGCCACCAGAAACAGGAAACCCAGCGGGTAAAGCATGTGCCGGAATTCAGTCATGGTGTTGCAGGCCGCTGCTTGCGGCGCTCCTCGCTCTGATTAGTTACTGCCGCAAAAAGGTCGCTGCCGGCCCGCCTGACCCCCGGACAGGCTTCCGATGGCACGCCGGCCTGCACGCCTGTCGCCCACCTCAGTAGGCGGACAGGGTCGGATACTCGCGAAAGGGACCCAGGGCCCGCGCGGGCGGAGGCCGGAGCATGCTGGCATTCAACGCCACGGACGTGGGCAGCCTCTCGCGGTCCTGGTAGCGGCTGAGGGCATCTTCCAGCCGCGGCAGCTGAAAGAACTGTCCGGCTGCCGCTGTGGCCGAGATGGCGCTCTCCTGCCAGGCGACCGCGTCCTCGTAGCGCCCCAGGGCCGCGTACGCCATGGCGAGGGTCTCCGCGTTCTCCAGCCGGGGCGACGCCTCGAACAGCCCTTCCCCCAGGGTCAAGGCCCGCGCGCCGTCCCGCACCTGGGCATCGGGACTGGTCGCGAGCAGGCGCGCCAAGGGGAGCACCACCATGGTCTCGTCCGGGTAGGCGCTCACAGCCTGATCGAGTCGAGCGCGCACCGTCGTGTGGGGCGCACCCGCTTCCAGCAGGGCCATGGCTTCCAGCATACGGGCCGACGCCAGCCTCGGCTCCAGCCGCCAGGCCGCCGCGTAGTGCTCGGCAGCCCGGGCAAACTCACCCTGACCCAGCAACACGGTGGCCAGATAGTAATGGGCGCCGGCGTGCTCGGGATCCTGGGCCAGCGTCACCTGGTAGTGCTCGGCCGCCTTGCCCGGCTGACCCTGCTCATCCAGCAGGACGCCCATGAGAAAATTGCCGAGCAGATGGTCCGGCTGACGGCGCAGGGCATCGGCCAACTGCTCATGGCCCCCTTCCCGGTCGCCCGCCAGGTACAGGGATCGGGCCAGACTCACGCGCGCGTTGACATTGTCCGGATCCTGGGCGAGCGCTTCGGTGAACCCGTAGACGGCCTCGTCGTAGTGGCCGTCGCGCACCGCCTCGATGGCCCGGAAATAGTGAGTGCGCGCCCCGGTGAGAAACGTACCCAACTCATCCACCAGCGGATCCACGACCCGGGGTTCGCCCTCGCCGAGAAGCTTCAGATGGCGGCGGGCGCTGTCCACATCGCCAAGCCCCCGGTAGGCCATGGCCAGGGGGTAGTGCGCTTTGGTTGCCTGGGGACCTTCCGCCAGCGCCGCTTCCAGATAGCGAACCGCGTTCTCGTAGTCACGTCGCGCCAGGGCCGCCTTGCCCTTGAGGAAGGCGGCGGCCTCGCGCAGGCCGTCCTGCTCCAGGGGCCGCTCGAGCAACGGCTCGGCCACGGCCGGCTGATTCAGCTCCAGGTAGACGGCGGCCAGTCTCAGCTGGGCGGCCGCGTCCCCCGGCTGGATCGCCAACGCTCTCCGGTAGGCGGCCACCGCCTTGTGCGGATGGCTGGCCTGGTAGTAGGCGTAGCCCAGCAGATAGGGCCATCGAAAGACCCCCGGCTCCAGGGTTTCCGCATTGGTGTAGCAGCCAGCCGCAGCGCCGTACAGATGGTGGGCATGGTAGTGGCGGCCCATGTGCCCGAACGCCTCCCCCAGCTCCACGGGCTTGACGCCCGGCTTCCGCACCAGGGCCGCCAGCTCCCGGCGCAGACTGCCCAGGGCCTGCTGCATGGCAGGCTCCCGGCCTTCGAGCAGCGGCGCGGGGACAGCGACCAGCTTGTAGGTCTGGCCGCCCCCCTCCCACGAAAGGGGCGCGGCCAGGGTGTCGGCGTCCTGGGCCCAGGCAATGATGGCCCAGCCCAGCAGAAGAGCCGGCCCCGGCAGCGCAGCACGCCGCAGGCGCGCGAGCCCTGAGCCCCGGACCTGCGAACACCGCGGCGACCCGGCAGGACGCCGGGCATCGGATCCTGGAAGGCTGATCATGACTTGACCTCCTGACCTTCGCCCTCACGCAGAGTCGTGTAACGGTCCGCCTGCAACCCGGACCACTGCTCCACCAGGCCGCTGGGCCAGTAAACCCGGACCGGCCCCAAGGCCGCCGAGTCGCCCAGGCCGACCAGCACCCGCGGGTCGTTGGCGGAGGCATAGCTGCCGTCGGCGCGTGCCCGGCGCCAGAGGGGCCGCTGCTTGGGCCGCTCCACCCGCACCCGGGCGCCGAGCGCATCCCGTCCGCGCGCGTCCAGCAGGCGCAGACCCAGCCAGTGCCGCCTGTTCCCCTCCTGGTTGACCAGCAGGCGCGCCCGACCGTTGTTGTTGACCACCAGCAGATCCGCATCCCCGTCGCTGTCCACATCGCCGCAGGCGACGCCACGGCTCACCTCGGAGAGCTTGAAGACCTTGCCGGCCGCTTTGGTGACTTCCTTAAACTGCCCTTCGCCCAGGTTCACGAACAGCTGGTTGGTCTGATGGAGGGGATAGGGATCGTTTTGCAGCACCAGCGAGAGAAAGTTGTTCACCCCGCCGTTGGCGATATAGAGATCCAGCCAGCCGTCGTTGTTGTAGTCGAACCAGGCCGTGCCGAAGGAGGTATATCCTTTGCTCGGCGCCGCCAGGCCCGTTGCCATGGTCCGGTCCTCGAACCAGCCCTCCCCGTCGTTGATGTAGATGGTGTTGGTCTCCCCCAGCAGATGGGTCATGAACAGATCCTCATCCCCGTCACCGTCCACGTCCACGGCGTCCACGCCCATGCTGGCCTCGGCGGCGCCTTCCATGTTCACCGCCGTGCCCGAGAGCAGCCCGTCATCCACGAAGGTGCCGTCCTTCTGGTTGCGCCACAGCTGGTTGGCCATGCCGTCATTCGCCACGTAAATGTCGGGCCAGGCGTCACCGTTGAAGTCAGCCACCACCACGCCGAGCCCAGTGCCAAACGCGCGCGCGATGCCGGACTTGGCGGTGACGTCCTCGAAAGTCCCGTCTCCCCGGTTCGCGTAGAGCCGGTCCGGTGCTGGCTCGTAGGCCCGGGGCGAGCAGTAGTCGCGGGATCCGTCCGGCGCACTACATTCCCGATTCTCCTCGGGATCGAAGTAAACGTAGTTGCTGACGAAGAGATCCAGATCACCGTCACGGTCATAGTCCACGAAGGCTGAGCTCACACTGAGCCGCTCCTCGCCCACGCCCGCCTGGTCGGTAACCTCGGAGAAAGTGCCGTTCCCGTTGTTGCGCCACAGCTGGTTCCTGCCGTAGTTGTTTACGTAGACGTCGACCCAGCCGTCGTTGTCATAGTCTCCGACCGTCACGCCCATGCCGTAGCCTGCGGAGCGGATCCCGCTGGCCTCCGTGACGTCCACGAAACGGGGCCTGGGCGTGCCGTCCCGTGCCACCGACAGGTCGTTGCGATACAGCCGGTCCGTGAGGGGCTTGCCGGGCTGGGGTGGAAACAGGGCCTCGGACAGGGCCTTCGGGCCGAGCATTGCGCCTTGAACCAGATAGATGTCCAGATCCCCGTCGTTGTCGTAGTCGAACAGGGCGCCGCCGCCGCCCAGATTCTCGATCATGTAGAACTCGCCGGACATGCCGTTGAACTGCACGAAATCGACGCCGGACGCTTCGGCTTGGTCGGAGAAATAGCCGTCAGCCACCGCCGCCGCAGAGAGCGCAGAAAGGCCCATGGCCGCGAGGACCCGGCCAAGTATTGAAGCAGCGTGCCCATGGGGATTGCGGCGGGTTAGCAGGGTCAACATTGGGACAGCCTCCTGGTAGGGGCAGCGCCCGCGGCCAGACCGCATGCGCCCCCACAGCGCTTATTTTACCGTTTCGGGAATTCGCCTTCCGACAGCGCCCGGGAAGCCCGTTCGGGCAGGTCAAGCGTCCGCGGCGGGCACCCCGGCGGGCATCCGCCGCCCCATCGCTGAGAGTGGAACTCAAGCCAGGCTCACCCAGGTCTTTCAGGCCGGAAGGCTGGAGAAGGCCCGGTAGTCCTCGCTCATGTCCAGGTCCCGGGCCACCGCCTCGCAGGTGATGCGGCCCTGGTGGACGTTCACGCCCCTGGCAAACCCGGCGTCCCGGCGAAAGGCGGCCACGCCCTCGGCCGCCAGCCGCAAGACATGACCCAGGGTGGCGTCCGTCAGGGCCAGGGTGGACGTGCGCGGATAGGCGCCCGGCATGTTGGTGACGCAGTAGTGGATCACCCCGTGGCTGAGGTAGACCGGCTCCGAGTGCGAGGTGGGCCGGGAGGTCTCCACGCAGCCGCCCTGGTCGATGCTCACGTCCACGATGACGGAACCGGGCTGCATGCGGCTCACCATGGCCTCGCTGACCACGTGGGGGGCCCGGGCGCCCCGCCGCAACACGCCACCGACCACCAGATCCGCGTCCTGCACGTGACGGCCGATGTGCTCCGGCGTGGACGCCACGAACTGGAGATCGGGGGAGATGCTTCGCTTCAGCTCGGGGGCGCGCTCCGGGTGGCGACCGCAGAGGAAAACTTGCGCACCCATGCCGGCCGCCGACCGGGCGGCATGCCGGCCCACGACGCCATCGCCGACCACCAGGACCTTGCCGTGGGCGCGGCCCAGCACCTGGCCCAGCAGCACGCCCTTGCCCTGGTTGAAGCGCGCCAGATAGTACGCCCCCATAGTGGCCGCCATGTTGCCGGCGACGGCGCTCATGGGGGCGAGCAGGGGCAGCCGCCCCTGGGCGTCCTCCACGGTCTCGTAGGCCACCGCCGTGGTGCCTGCCCGCTGCAGGGCGGCCGTCAATGCCGCCGGCGAGCCGGAGAGGTGCAGATAAGTGAACAGGATCTGATCCGCGAGGCACGGGTACTCGCCGGGCTGGGGCTCCTTGACCTTGACCACCAAGCCTGCACCCCAGGCGCGTTCACGGTGGACGGTCTCCGCTCCCGCCGCCCGGAACTGCTCGTCGGAGAAGCCGGAGCCGAGCCCCGCCCCGTGCTCCACCAGCACCCTGTGTCCGGCCCGCACCAGGGCGGCGGCGCCGTCCGGGGTCAGCGCCACGCGGTTCTCACGGTCTTTGGTTTCCTTAGGGACGCCTACCTGCAACAGCCCGGTCTCCGCTGCGAGATCAAGACTTGTCAGTTTAGCAGTAGGGATGCCGGGTCAGCGCTGTCGCGACCGTCCACCTAGGGGCTTGCTCCAGCTGCCGGCAGGAAGGCCCCCGGCGGCCCGCCAGGCTTTCACAGGGACACACGGGCCGCCGGCGTCGTTGCCTGCTCGTGACGCGTCTGACAGTGGACGCAACGTTTCGCCGCGGGCTGGGTCTGGAGGCGTGCCGGGTCGATGGGCTCCTCGCAATCGGCGCACAGCCCGTAGGTGCCCGAGGCCATCCGCATCAACGCCTGCTCCACGGCCTGGATCTCGTTGATGTGGTTATCGATGACGGCCAGATTGAGGTCCGCCAGCAGGTCCGCCATGGACGCGTCCCCGGGGTCCGCCACCTCGCCCGCGAGGGCCACGTACTGCTCGCGGTCACTTTGCAGCAGCTCCTGCCTGACCGCTTCACGCAGTGCCTCGAAGCGCTCCTGCAGGTGCGCCTTCAGCTCGGCGATCTGGGGATGGTCCAAGCTCATGTTTGTTTTCTCCGCCCGCACCGGTTCGATTACCACTCTAGGACCATCCACCGGAACCGGAAATGACCTGGGTCAGCACTCCGGGCAAAGTCGCCCGTCGCCGGGTAGAATCCGGCTTCCTGCCAACGGGAACAAGGCCGTGGAGCTCATTGACATCGGGGCTAACCTGACCCACTCGTCCTTCCGCCGGGATCTGCCGGCGGTGATGGAGCGCGCCGCAGAGGCAGGCGTGGTGCAGATGGTGGTCACCGGCACCGACCTGCAGGCAAGTCAGGCAGCCCAGGCGTTGGCGAGCCGCCACCCCGGGGTGCTCGCCAGCACCGCCGGTGTGCATCCCCACGACGCGAAGCAATGGACCAACGCCACGGGCAGCCGGCTGGCGGAGCTGGCCGCCACTCCGGAGGTGGTCGCCCTGGGGGAGACGGGGCTGGACTTCTATCGGGACTACAGCCCCCGACCGGACCAGGAGCGGGCCTTCGAAGCCCAGCTGGAGCTCGCCTGTGACCGGGCCATGCCCGTCTTCCTGCACCAGCGGGACGCCCGGCGGCGATTCTTCCCCCTGCTGGAACGCTACCGCGACCGTCTGCCCAGGGCCGTCCTGCACTGTTTCACCGGCGATCGCGACGAGCTGGCCGCCTGCCGCGATCTGGATCTTCATGTGGGGATCACGGGCTGGATCTGTGACGAGCGCCGCGGGCTGCACCTGCGGGATCTGATAGCCCAGATCCCCGCCGACCGTCTCATGCTGGAGACCGACGCCCCTTACATACTGCCCCGCAACCTGACGCCCCGCCCCAAGGACAGGCGCAACGAGCCGGCGTTCCTGCCCGCCGTGCTGGAGGCGGTCAGCGATGCGCTGGGCTACGAACGCGAATACGTGGCAGGCTGGACCACCGAGACCGCCCGCGTCTTCTTCGGGTTGTCCGGCGGTGCTGACCCAACTGCGTGAGCACTGCCTCAGAGATAATGAGCAAGATTCTTGGCACTACCCCTTGGCGCTGCACCACACACACTCGTCTGATAATCGCCTGGCCTACTCCTGCTGCTCAAACACCACAGTTCGGTCAACGGGAACTTCCGCATGCGTCTCCGTGCTCCCATCCGGCCACTGGATGCGCACACGCTCCGCGCCGGCGTTCTGGCCCAGCCCAAAGGTCAGGGGCAGCTCCACCTGGGAGAGATAGCCCCGGGTCGGCATCACCTGAAGCTGTCGGGTGATCCCCCCCGCGGTCACTTCCACCCGGGCGCCGATGGCATCCCGGTTCGGGCCGCGCCCCTTGAGCCGGATCCGCAGCCAGTGATGGCCGAGCGCCTGGTCGTTGCGAAGCACGACCGGGGCGTCGCCCACCTGGGTGATGACCAGATCCAGATCCCCATCCCCGTCCAGATCGGCGTAAGCCGCGCCCCGCCCTGCCAGCGGTTGCGCCAGGTCCCCGGAGGCACCCTCGTCCACCGGCACGAAAGTGGCGGGACACTGGTCTCCGCAGTTCCAGAACAGCTGCGGCGGCTGGCGGTAATGCTGACTCGCCTGCACCGCGTTGATCTCGTTCTCCACGTGGCCGTTGGCCTGGAACAAATCCAGACGGCCATCCAGATCGTAGTCGAAGAAGAACACGGCAAAGGAGAGCTTCAGGCGGCTCGCCGGGCCGATGCCGTCCACGATGGACTCGTCGGCGTACTGGCTGGGATCGCCCTGGGAGACGTACAGCGAAGTCATCTCGTTGGCGAAATTGCCGATGACGAAGCCCAGTTCCCCGCTGTTCCGGTAGTAAGCCGCATCTGTTCCCATAGCGCCCGTGGCGTGACCGTTGCGGTCGAAGGCAAGCCCCCAGTAAGTGCCCACTTCCTCGAAACGGCCGTCGCCCCGGTTGTAGAAGAAGAAGTTCTGCACCGTGTCGTTGGCCACCAGCAGGTCCAGGTAGCCGTCGCCGTCCGCGTCGATGGGCGAGACCGCCAGGGCTTTCCCCATGGGCTTGCCGGTGGCCGGGTTGTTCACCTGGATGCCGGCCTCGGCCGACACGTCGCTGAAGGTGCCGTCTCCATCGTTGCGATACAAATAGCAGTGGGTTCCCGCGTAGCTCTTCGGTGGCCCGTAAGCCCGGCCTATGCCGGTGAGGCGGAAGTCCACCTCCAGATCGATGTCCTGGGACCACTGGACGTAGTTGGCCACGAACAGATCCAGATCCCCGTCATTGTCGTAGTCGAAGAAAGCGCTGCTGGTGCTCCAGCGCTCGGGGTCACCCGCCAATCCGGCTGCGGCCGTGCTATCGGTGAAGCGGCCGCCCGTATTGCGCAGAAGCCGGTTCGGGCCCATGGCACTGATGAAGAGGTCGACCCAGCCGTCGCCGTCATAATCGCCCGCCGCCACACCCATGCCGTAGGCGCTGATGTCAAGTCCGGCGGCTGCCGTGACGTTGCTGAAGTTGCCCCGACCGTCGTTGGCATAGAGCGCCATGGTGGGACGCTGGCCGCCTGCCTGGCGTCTTTCCTGCCAGGTGTCCGAGTTCACCAGCAGCAGATCAGCGTCACCGTCGTTGTCGTAGTCGAACAGGGCCACTCCCCCGCCCATGGTCTCAGGCAGAAACCGCTTGCCGTAGGCGCCGTTGACGTGCACGAAATCGACGCCCGCAGCGCGGGACACGTCCGTGAAGCTCACCACCGGCACCTCCGGTGTCGCCTCGCGGGGTTCCGCCGGCACGCTGACGGGGGCCTCATCTGGCGTGACCTTCTCCTCCGGGCCGCGCTTGCCGAGGTAGAAGATCAGGCCGATGCCGAGGGCAATGAGGAGAAGGGTAGCGAGGGAGCGGCGAAAGGCGCGGCTGATGACCGCCGCACCGGTGTCGGGTGCTTTGTTGCTGGCGTCACCAGGATGACCGGCGGCCACGACTAGGGTTCTCCGGCTTGCGCCCCGCCCAGCAGGGCCAGGTCAAGCGGCTTTCCGGAAAGACCGAATGCTCCCGGGCGCTGCAGATCGTAGATGACGACCGCCTCGGCGGCGTGGTCGGCAGCCGGGTTGCGGCGGCGGTGCAGCGTCACCACCCGCTCCCGGGCATTGTCGTCGGCGCGATATTTGCCATGCAGAGACCGATGGCGCCCGGCGCGCTCGGTGTCGCCGAGCCAGGTGTGCACCAGCGCCAGGTTGTAATGGGCGGTCACGTTTTCCGGATCCAGCACCAGCACCCGCTGGAAAGTCTGCGCCGCCTCGCGCAACAGCTGCTCGCGCTGCTGCCGGCGTCTGCTGCCGCGCTCCTGCTTGGCCCGTTCCACCAGGGTTTGTCCCAGCTCGTTGAGGACTCTGTAGTCCCGGCTGAAGTCGAACTCCCGCGCCTGCGCGTCCGCGAAGCCGGTCGCAACGATACGTTTCAGATCCTGGATGGCCTCGTCGAGATAACCGTTCTGCTTGTTGATCCGGGCGGTCAGCCAGGCCACCACCCAGGGCGGCGCCGGCGGCTCGTGGGCAGCGGCACGACGCAGGGCCGCCGCGGCGTCATCCAGCCGGCCCTCGCGAAGATAGACCCGCGCCAGGTTCAACGGCCCGTCCGCGCGCCCCAGTTCCTCCACCCGCGCGAACGCTTGTTCAGCCTGACGCAGCTCGCCCCTCTCGCCTTTGCGCAGCAAGGCAATGCCATAGTCGTTCCAACGCTCCCAGGCCGGCACGGCAGTGTCCTGGGCGGACGCAGGTCCCGCGCTGCCCCGCAGCGGAAAAGTGATCCGATCCCTGGCAATGACCGTGACCGGCAGATCGTTGGTGACGAATTGGCGTCCCTGGAAATGACGCATGTAGGGCGTGTCGAACTTACGATAGTTCAGGCTCACCTCCACGGTCACCGGGGCGCGGACATGTGCCGGGACCGTGAAGGCGTAGTGGACCACGTCGGCCGCACCCGGCGGGATCTGATGGTTGTACAGGGTGGTGAAAATGTCCTGACCGTTGCGCCGGTCGATGCGATTGCCCTCTCGGTCGAGCACATAGGCATTCACGAAGTGAGACCAGGGATCCACCTCGCCCTGTGCCCCGAGCCCGCCACTCCTGCCGATCAGGGCTTCACCGCTGGTGACCCGCACATCCAGCCACACCTGGTTGGAGTCGGCCGTGCCCTGGGTGAACACATGCCCCAGCCGGACGGTGCGCAGGACGGTCTCCAGCAGATAACGCTCACCCGGGACCAGAGCCGGCACTCGGGGCCCCAGCGGCGCCGTCAGCGGGCCGGTGATGGTGCCCCCTTCCTTGATTCCGAAAATGTCCACCCGCAGCGAGCCGGCCAGGAAAGACCGATGGGCGTCGTTGACCTCCTCCGGCAGGCCCAGCAGATGGGGCAGCGCCGTGTTGGCGGCCGGGAACTGGTGGTTGTGCACCTTGAGCTCCCCGGAACCATCGAAGAAGTCGGCACCGAAGTCGGCGGACGCCTGCAGGGGCATATGGCATTGGGCGCAGCGATGCACCGCCCGCGGCGGATAGTAGAAGCTGGTGGCACCGTGGCCCGAGACGCCCGAAAGGATGTAGGCGTCGTAGTGGTTCTGCCCCCTCAGCCATTTGTACTGGTTAACCTCCTCGGGCAGGAAGACCTTGTGGCAGACGCTGCAGAACTCGGCCTCCCGGTGAACCGGCTTCATGAACACTTTCTCGTGGAAGGCCGGCTTGGCCTTGACCAGCTGCCGATTCACCCATTGCAGCACCGCATTATCGCTGTAGGCAAAGGGATAGTGGACCGGCTCCTCGATGGTGTAGTCGCCGTTGCCGCGCGGACTGTTGACCCGGCTGATGGCGTGACAGCCGCTGCACGTGATTCCCACGGTTGCGGTCGGGTCGTGGACGTCGTCGAATCCGGGGTCGTCCAGGACGCCGCTGAACAGCGGCACCAGATCGTGACAGCCGGCGCAGAAACGCGCCGCCGCGGGATCGAGATCCCGCACCTCCCTCACCGAGAACCGGTAGGCCGGATTGTTGAAAGAGCTGAACCGATGGGCGCTGTGAGACCACTGCTCATGCACGTCGGCATGACACTGGAGACAGTACTGGTCCATCATCAACGCCCTGGCCGGAATGAGGCCGCCGCTGGCGGTGCGCGACAACGACGGGGCAAACTGGGCATCGCCGGTGACGCCCGCCAAAGCCGGATCGCCGCCCGCGTCCGGCCGTTGCGCCAGCAACATGACGAGGGGCAGGGCCAAGGCGACGGACGCCCAGGCTACGCCGACCTTCCACCGGATGCGCGACCCGGCGAGCCGGTGCAGCACGAACAGCCAAGCCGCCAGCAGCGGGGCCGCCACGTGCACCCAGTACGCGACCGCGCGGATCTCGGGATCCTTGATCTCGAAGAAGTCGAAACGGACCAAGACCACGCCGCTCACGATCACCAGCAATGCAGTGGTGTATAGGGCGAGGCCGGCGCGCACCGCGGGACGGTTGGGTCGTGACCAGGCATTGCGCAGATGCCCTGCGCCAAATACAACAACAGGCACGATGATCAGCAGGCCGAGCACCAGGTGGACCAGGAACATGACCTGATAGAAGTAGTTCTGGTAGGTCGCCCCGCTTGCCCATTCGAACAGGGTGATGCTGGCCAGATACACGCCGTTCACGGCGAGCAGCCCGAACAAACCGAGAACCGGCACGAGAAGCTTACGCAGATAGGGACCGACGACGGCTCGACCGCGTGCCGGCCGGCCCTGGGTTGTTGGTTTCTGATCGGCCATACAGCCCGCTCTGATCGAGGAAGCCCTGTAACACCCTCATGGTAACAAATAAGCAAGCGCTGATACACGAAAAAGGCCCGCGGCAGGCGAGGCAGCACGCCGGACGAAGCCGCGTTGAGCCGGCTGACGAGAACGGGTACCGTAGCCCGCGTCCGGCACCATCACGGATCCCGGAGCCACTCGTGAGGAGAAGCAGAATATGACACGCCATGTGCTCAGCGTTGCCCTCGGCCTGCTGCTGACCTACAGCTCCTGGCTTGGCGCCGCCGAGCCAGGGCAGCCGGCACCCGCCCAGGCCTTGGATCCCTTCGAGCAGACCCTGCTGCAAATGGAACAGATCCTTGCCAGGCTGCGGGCGACCCGCGATCCGGGGGAGCGCCAGCGTCTGCTTCGCCAGCAGGCGCGCAGCCTGTACAAGGCCATGCGTCTGGCCGTTCCAAGGGGTCCCGGCATGGTGCATCCGCCCGGACAGGTTGGCCAGGGCATGGGGCCCCCGAACAGGCGCGGACCCGGCGGCAGGACATGGGGGCCAGCCCCACGAGCCGCCGGCGGCGAATCTGCGGGGGTGAAACCAGAGCAGCCCGTCCCCGGTCACCGCCAGGGGACCCGGTACGCCGAGATGGCACGGCGCATGGATCTGTTGCAGCAGCGTCTGGACGAGCAGCAGCTGGTTCTGGAGGAGATCCTCAAGTACCGGGAGCCCTTCGAGCAGCTGCTCCTGCAGCAGGGTATCGGCCAGTAACCGGCGCCCGACTCGGGTATCCAGGAGCATCTCGTGGGCTGACACAGAATCAAACTGGTCTACGGCCCGGCCGGGGTTTCGGCGGGAATCGCGCAACGCGACTGGTGGAGGCCCGTTGCAGACCCCGGAACGGGCGGGCAGGGTCGTCAGACCCAGCGGCGGTCGAGGGACGACCGCCCCGAGCGTCAGCACAGGGGCGAGCAGGACAAAGACCAATGTCCTGTGAACATCGG
>JASJBY010000198.1 GCA_030066245.1 Gammaproteobacteria bacterium | reverse complement strand
CTGAGCCCGCGCTGCATATCGACGTGCTGGCGCCGGCCTGGACGCGCACGGTGGCGGTGCGCATGGCTGAGGTTCGGGAGGTCATCCACATGCCCCTGGGGCATGGCGAGCTGGGGCTCGTCACCCGCTACCGGCTCGGATGCCGGCTGCGGAGTCGAAACTACCGGCAGGCCTTTGTCTTACCCAACTCCTTCAAATCGGCCTTGGTGCCTTTCTGGGCTCGCACACCGCGCCGCACGGGATTCGTAGGGGAGTGGCGCTGGGGGCTGCTCAACGATACCCGAACGCAGAAGCCGGCGGACCTGCCCATGACCGTGCAGCGCTTCGTCTCACTGGCGCTGCCCCCGGGGCAGCCCCTGCCCGAGCCGCTCCCCATGCCTTCGGTCACCGTGACCCGACAGCAGGCCGCCGACACCCTGTCGCGCCTCGCTCTCGAGCCTGCCGGACCCGTGCTTATCCTGTGCCCCGGCGCGGAGTACGGTTCCGCCAAGCGCTGGCCCGCCCGGCACTTTGCGGAGCTGGCTCGGGCTAAGGCGGCTGAGGGCTGGGCCGTATGGGTCCTGGGATCGGAGCGGGACGTGGCCAGCGGCGCTGTCATCGCGGCTCAGGCCGGGCGGGCCTGCCATGATCTCACGGGCAGGCTCAAACTGGCCGAAGCCATCGATCTGCTTTCCTGCGCAACGTTGGTGGTCAGTAATGACTCCGGACTGATGCATGTGGCCGCCGCCCTCGGTCGGCCCCTGGTCGCCATCTACGGCGCCTCCGATCCGTCCCGGACCCCGCCCCTGTCGGCGCATGCACGGGTGGAACACCTGTCGTTACCCTGCAGGCCCTGCCTGCGGCGCGAATGTCCGTTCGGGCACCGGCGCTGCCTGGTAGAGCTTCGTCCCGAGCGAGTGCTGTCCGCCATGGAGCACGTCCTGGCCCGGGTTCCCCGGCAGACTCCGGCAGTTAACCGGCCAGACCGCCGGATGGCCGCTGGATCCGGCTGACGCGGCGGCGCGGATGATGGTGGTCTGCCTCTCGCTCGCTCGCGGATCGACGCGAACGGCATGAATGTCCTGCTGGTCAAGACCTCTTCCCTGGGCGATTTGCTGCACACCCTGCCAGCCGTTACCGACGCCCAGCGCCTGGTGCGGGATTTGCGGGTCGACTGGGTGGTGGAGGAAGCGTATGCCCAGATACCGGCCTGGCATCCGGCAGTGCGCCGCGTGATCACCGTCGCATTGCGTCGCTGGCGGCACCAACCCCTGGCCGCGTGGCGCAGCGGCGAGTGGCAGCGCTTCCAGCGCGGCCTGCGGGCGAGCCAATATGACCGGGTGGTCGACGCCCAGGGTTTGCTGAAGAGTGCGCTCATCACCAGGCTGGCCCGGGGGGAACGATGGGGATACAGCCCGCGCAGTGCGCGGGAGCCTCTCGCCGCCATAGCCTACCAGCGCGCCGTACCCGTGGCGCGCGGGCAGCATGCCGTGCGCCGACTCAGGGAGCTGTTTGCAGCGGCGTTGGGTTATTCGCTCGCGGAGACTCCCCTGGACTACGGTGTCGGCGGGAGCTTTCCGCCTCGCCTGGGAAATGGACCCCTGGTTTTTCTGCACGGCACAACGTGGCATTCTAAGCACTGGCCCCTCCCCGAATGGCAGCGGCTTGCCGCCCTCGCCGGCGCCCTCGGTTGGCGGGTGCGCCTGCCATGGGCCACGTTGCAGGAACGTCTCCGCGCCGAGCGGATCGCCGCGGCCGGGCCGCACGTGGAAGTGCTGCCCGCTGCGAGCCTGGGGACTCTCGCCGCCGTCATCAACGAGGCCAGGGCGGTAGTCGGGGTCGACACGGGCCTGGCCCATCTGGCGGCCGCCCTGAACGTGCCCTCGGTTACCCTCTACGCCGCCTCCGATCCCCAGTTGACGGGAACGGTTGGGACCGGACAACGTCGACTGCAGGCTCAGTACCGCTGCGCCCCCTGCCTCAGGCGGGTGTGCCCGAAGACATCAGCCAGCGCGCCGTCGCCACCGTGTTACCGGACCCTGAGTGCCGACCAAGTGTGGGCAGCCCTTCAGGATATGCTCACCGAGGACTGAACGGGGTGCCGATGATGTCTCGTGGCGCATCGCTGCCTGCCTGCAGATTGGCCTTCGCCGTGTCCAAGTATTTCCCCCACGGCGGTCTGCAGCGCGACCTGCGGCGTATTGCCCAGTGTTGCTCGGGGCAGGGGCACGAGGTGCACGTGTTTACCGGAAACTGGCAGGGCGAGCGGCCTGCAGGTCTCCACATCCACGAACTCGATACGCGGGCGCTGACCAATCACGCCAGCAACGACCGGCTTGCCCGCGGCCTTCACCGCGCTGTGGGTAAGCGGCGGTTTGACTGTGTGGTGGGTTTCACCAAGCTCCCGGGCCTGGACGTGTACTACGCGGCCGATCCCTGCCTGGCCTCGCGCCTGCAGCGCCACAGGACCATGTTGCCCCGACTGCTGCCCCGTTACAGGGCCTTGCGACGCCAGGAGCAGTCCGTTTTCGCCCGCGGTGGAAGCAGCGAGATATTACTCATTGCCCACGGTGAGCGTGAGGAGTTCATCCGCCACTATGGCACTGAGGTGCGTCGTTTTCATTTGCTGCCTCCCGGCATCGACCGGGACCGGCTGCTGGGCAACCGCCCGTCGCGCGAGGAGGTACGGGCTGTTCGGGAGGGGCTGGGAATTTCCAAGGACGGGCTTATGGTGCTCGCGGTCGGCTCCGGATACCGCACCAAGGGCGTCGGACGCATGTTGCATGCCCTGAGTGCTCTGCCGCCGACATTGCTGGCTCGCAGCAAACTGGTGGTTATCGGGGAGGGCAGCGTGCGGCCTTTCGAGCGGCTCGCGGCCACGCTGGGCGTCGCTGGCCGCACGGCTTTTCTCGGACCCCGCGACGACGTGGCCCGTTTCTACTTCAGCGCCGATCTGCTGCTGCACCCGGCGCTCAGCGAGAACACGGGCACCGTGCTGATGGAGGCCATGGCGTGCGGGCTGCCGGTGCTGGCGACGGCGAACTGCGGCTTCGTCGACCA
The DNA here is from genome assembly GCA_030066245.1 of Gammaproteobacteria bacterium. Classification (GTDB taxonomy): domain Bacteria; phylum Pseudomonadota; class Gammaproteobacteria; order JAABTG01; family JAABTG01; genus JASJBY01. The sequence continues at coordinate 6,641 of JASJBY010000198.1, read as the reverse complement.
CCTGCGGCTGGCGCGCGCGGGCCTGGTTTGCCCCGAGCCCTTTGAACAGGTCGTTCTGAACCGGATGCTGCAGGAAGCGCTCTGCGTGCCGGAGCGTGCGGACTGGCGGCGTAACGGTCCCGAGTACTGTCGTCGAACCGATGTGGAGGGCCTGGTTGCAAAGGCCTCGGCGGCAATCCTGGCCAGGGCACAGCGCAACCGAGTCTGTCGTGATTAGGGTCCGGCTCGGCTGCGAAAGCCTGTTTCCGGAGCGCAGCGTGGCCGAGGTCTGTGGCACGGCTGGTGAGGTATACCGAGAGGCCGGGGGGCGACGCACACTGGCTTTCGAGCGCAACGGGCGGCGCTTCTTCATCAAGTGTCATCGAGGCCAGGGCTGGCGGGAGATATGCAAGAATCTGGTCTGTCTGCGCCTTCCCGTTCTGGGGGCAAAGACCGAGTGGCGAGCCCTGCGGCGCCTCGAATCGCTCGCGGTGCCGGCGCCGCGCTGGGTGGCCTTCGGGCAGCAAGGACGCAACCCGGCAACGCGGTGCTCGTTCCTGGTCACCGAGTCTCTTGAGGGCACGCGGGACCTGGAGTACTGGGCTCGAGAGATCAAACGACATGAGCACCGACCCACGGCCGTGCGGGCAAAATGGGCTCTGATCGCCCAGGTGGCCCGCTTGACTCGGGTTCTCCACGAGAACGGCATCAACCACAGGGATTACTATCTCTGTCACTTAAGACTGGCGGCCGGACGGGAGGAGTTCTTTCGCGCACCCGAAACCTGGCAGGTGTATGTCATGGATTTGCACCGCGCCCAGCTCCGCCTGCGAACGCCGCTGCGCTGGGCGGCCAAAGACCTGGCGGGTCTGCTCTACTCCTGCCAGTACGGCCCGGCGGGTATGAGTCTGACCAGCCGGGACCTGGTCCGTTTTCTCCGGATCTACCGAGAAGACTGGCGGAAAAGCCTCTGCACCGAACGGGCGCTGTGGCGGCGTGTGATCAGGCGGCTCTGCCGGAGCTACCGCCGCGAGTTCTCGGCTGAGTTGGTGCTGCCACCGCACTTGCGTGTCACGGGCCCATGCCGTGCCGCCGAAGCCGACGGCAAGCGCATCCCGGAGCTGACGGATGCCGCAGCGCTGCCTTTTTCGGTGCCCGTGGTCGGGTCAGTGCCGTTGCGGGGAGAGCTCGTCTGCGAGCGGGCCCTGCGTGTCCGTCCGGGGAAGCGGCTGGCATGCAGCGGGCACTGGAACGGCAGGCCGGTGTTCATCAAGCTCTTTGCTGCCGGGTTTTCCGGTGACCGCCGCTGGCGCCGGGAACTACACGCGTTGCGCCAGCTGCATGTCCGAGGAATTCCGGCGCCTCGCCTGCTTCACGCCGGCGCGGCCGTGGGCGGCGGGCGCTTTCTGGTCTGCGAATACCTGGCCGCTTCCAGGACCCTGGATCGGGCATGGCTGCAACGAACCGAGCCGGGTCGACATCGGGCCTTGCTCCGGGATTTGCTGGTTCACTTGGGGGCCCATCACCGGCGGGGGGTCGTACCCCGTGACCCCCATCTGGGCAACTTTGCCTGTACACCCGATGGCATTGTTACCCTGGATGCCGGTGATGTCCGCCTCCTGCGTGCTCCGGTGGCGCGGCGAGCCGCGCGCGCGAATCTGGCGCTGCTTCTGGCCCAGTTTCCCTGCGAAGCGGATCCGGTAGGCATGGGTCTCTACGCCGACTACGCCGCTGCGAGCGGCGGAGAAACCGGGAAACTGGACAAGCTGTGGCTGGCTGGCGCTATTCGGGGTGCTCGGCGCCGGCGTCGGCGCAAGGTGCTCAGGAAGGCGTTTCGGAACTGCTCCGCCGTCGTTCACCGACAAGACCGGTGGCATCGGCTGTTGTGTGACCGGACCTGTTATCGGGGCGAGATGCTCAATCTGCTCGCCGACCCGGACGCCTACTTGGGGCATCGCCGAGTCAGAACCCTCAAGGATGGCAACTCGAGCACTGTGGCGGTGGTGCAAGTCAACGGCCAGCAAGTGGTGGTGAAGCGCTATAACATCAAGGGTTGGCGGCACGCGCTGCTCCGCGGGTTACGCGCAACCCGCGCCGCGCGAGCCTGGCGGAACGCCCATGCCCTGCTGTTCGACGGCGTTCCGACGGCCCGGCCGCTTGCCATGCTGGAGCACCGCCTGGGCCCCCTTCGGCGCCGGAGCTACCTGGTGACGGAGTTTGTCCCCGGCCCCACCTGTCTGGCCAGTTTCGGCCTTGCCGATGACGGAGCCGTGCCAGACCAGGAGGCCCTTTATCAGGTAAGCGCGCTGCTCCGAAAACTGCACGCTCGGCGTCTGCAACACGGGGATTTGAAGGCAACTAACATCATCATGGCGTCATCCGGTCCCCTGCTGGTGGACCTTGATGGGTTGCGGCGCTTTCGTCCGGCGTGGCCTCCACAGCGGGCGATCCAGAAGGATACCAGGCGTTTTCTCGCGAACTGGAAGCATCTGCCTGACGTGGAGGGGCGTTTCCGGGCCATGCTCGGGGGCTAGTGTAGTGTCACGCGATTACGTCGAAGTATGTCAGGTGAGGGTTCCGGCGGGTAGTCGGGTGCTGGAGCGATAACGACGGGTGCTCCTGCAGGGGCGGGTGCGACTGCGGTCGGGGCGGACGGGGATTGGGGATCGCGCGAGCCAGGCAGAAGGGCCGCCGAGCACGTTATTGGAAGGGGTGCCCATCACGACGGGACGACTGTGGTCATACTGGGACTTTCCGGGTTCGTTTATCATGACGCCGCTGCTGCTCTGCTCGTGGACGGGCGGCTGGTGGCGGCAGCGGAAGAGGAGCGTTTCTGCCGGCAGAAACACGCCAAGGGTCGATTGCCGGAATCCGCGGTTCGTTTCTGTCTGCAACAAGCAGACGTCCACCCGGCTGACGTGGACCTCGTCGCTTTCCCATACGCCCCCATCAGTATCTTCCGCCCGGCTCGGTGGCACTACGCCTGGCGCCACTGGTATGCGCCGGATCGGGCTCTCGATGCGCTTGTCAACGGCAACCGCCGTTACCGCCGCCATGTTCGCAACATCCGCCGTATGCTGCGGGACCTGTGCTTTCCCGCAGCGGTCCGCCTCGTGCCCGTGGAGCATCATCTGGCTCACGCCAGTAGTGCGTATCACCTCAGCGGTTTCCGTGACAAGGCCGCCATCCTCAGCATCGACGGCAAGGGCGAGTACACGACAACCCTATTCGGCTACGGCGAACACGGACGCATTCGCACGATCCGGGAGTTCTACGATCCGGACTCCCTGGGTGGACTCTATGCCGCCTTCACCGAATACCTGGGCTTCGAGATGCTCGACGGTGAATTCAAGGTAATGGGCATGGCCGCATACGGCGATCCGGAACGCCGTGACCTGTCGCGTCTGCTCCGTTATGACAGGCGATCCATCCGCATCAACAATCGCCTGGTGAATGTTGTTGGCCTGCGGCGCTACAAGGAGCGAGGCAAAGGCTATTTCTTCAGCCCTGCGCTGGTGGAGTGGCTGGGGCCGCCGCGCAAGGGAGACCACATTGACCAGCCTTACGTGGACTATGCCGCTGCCCTGCAGAGACTGCTTGAGCACGTCACCGTAGCGCTGGTCGAGCACTTCCTGGGGGACGCTCTGGCAGAAACAGGCCGGCTGTGTCTTGCCGGCGGGGTCGCCTTGAACGTCAAGCTCAATCAACGCCTCCTCGCCCTTCCACAGGTGCGTGAGCTTTTCGTGCAACCCGCCGCCGGGGATGCCGGCACCGGCCTCGGTGCCGCCGCCTTCGTGGGGGCTCAGCTCCGTGAGCACATCCAGCCGCTGGAGCACGTCTATCTTGGGCCTGCCTATACCACGGACCAGTGCCTGCGTACCTGTGAGGAGCACGCAGCTGCCGAGCATTGGCAGCGACTGGACGACCCGGTAGGCCGCGGTGTGGAGATCCTGGCCGCCGGCCAACCTCTGGCCTGGTTTCAGGGAGCCATGGAGTTCGGTCCCCGGGCGCTGGGTAATCGCAGCATTCTCGCCCACCCGGCGCGGCCGGGCATGGCCGATACCATCAACGCTCAGGTGAAGTACCGGGAGCGCTGGCGACCTTTTTGTCCCAGCATCCTTGAGCCGGCAGCGGAGGAAATACTGGGTACCACTCATCCCGCCCCCTACATGACTCTCGCCTTCCATGTTCAGGAGCCCTGGCGGGGGCGCCTAGGCGAGGTCGTTCACAAGGACGACTCCACCCGACCGCAGGTGGTGACCCGCCGCACTAATCCGCGTTACTACCGCCTGATTGAGGCGTTCCAGGCTCGCACGGGCCTGCCGGTGCTGCTCAACACATCCTTGAACCGGAGAGGTGAGCCCATGGTCTGCTCGCCCAAAGACGCCCTGGACATGTTCTTCGCCACGGGTCTGCGCTATCTCATCATGGAAGATGTGCTTGTGACGAAGGGGGGTGGGGAATAGTGAGCAGTGAGCAGTGAGTAGTGAGTGGTGAGTGGTGAGTGGTGAGTGGTGAGTAGTGACTCGTGAAGCGTGAAGCGTGAATAGGAAGAGGGTGACTCGGTTGATGGTGACTCGGTGACTCGGAAGACGCGGTGACTCGCGGACACACCGTCCCTGTGAGCCGCGTGGTTAGGCTGCAGGCGTAGGTCGTAGATGGTAGATGGGAGGTCGTAGGTCGGGAAGACAGGCAATCACCAAGCAAGCGGTCCCGAGTCGAGGCGCGCTCCCGGGACCTAATTCGTGAATGGGGGGCTGGAGCACTCGACAGGCGCTGGGGGTGCGCCATACTCTTTCCGAGTCACCGAGTCACCGAGTCACCGAGTCACCGAGTCACCGAGCCGCGAGTCACGATTCACGAGTAACGAGTCACCCAACTCCGCGCGGAAGCTTGCGTGATACGCAGTCCCTCGACGGCTACGCGGACTCTGGCCAGACTACCGGCTATTCTCCGCCGGCTTTTCGCGGTGCGTTGACTGCGGTCTGCGGCTTGGGCTCGTTCTCCAGGTCGAGATAATCGTTCCAGGCCTGAACCACCAGGGAGTCGGGTTTTCTTCTCCGCAGGGACTCCACCAGTGCTCGGGCGAGCTGCAGGTCGGTGATCAGCGGAATGCCGGCGTCAACCGCCTGGCGGCGGATGAGGTAACCGTCAGGGCGTCCCTTAGCGTCGTACTCGCGGGGCACATTGATGACCAGGTCGACTTTTCCCGAATCGATGACATCCAATGCGCTGTTGCCGTCCCCTGCTTTCTTTGCCACCACGGTGCACTCGATGCCGAGTTCCTGCAGCATCTCGGCGGTGCCGACGGTTGCATAGATGGGCAGAGCCAGCTCGTCGGCCAGAATGCGGGCTTCGTCGGCGAACCAGTACTTATCGGCCACCGGGCCGAGAGACAGGAGCACACCCCTCTCAGGGAAGCGAATGCCCGTGGCGTGCAGGCTGTGCAACAGCGCCTCGTGCAGGTCGCTGCCCAAACAACCGACTTCTCCGGTGCTTGTCATTTCGACACCGAGCATGGGGTCAGCGCCCACCAAACGAGAGAAAGAGAACATGGGAGCTTTCACGCCCACGTAGTCGAGATCCAGGCTCTGATTCTGGATCTTGCGAGCCACTCCCAACATGCGGCGCATGGCTTCTGCAGCGAAGTTGTGGCCGGTTACTTTGGAGACGAAGGGCAGGCTGCGGGAGGCGCGCAGGTTGCACTCGATCACCTTGACTGAATTTCGCTTGGCCAGAAACTGCACATTGAAAGGACCGGTGATAGAAAGAGCGCGTGCCAGCACCGTGGCAATCTGCTTGATGCGACGGATGGTTGGGAGGTAGAGCATCTGCGGTGGCAGCACCAGCGTTGCGTCACCGCTGTGCACGCCTGCGTCCTCGATGTGCTCGCTAATCGCCCACAGCACCAGCTCGCCTCCGTCGGCGACGGCGTCGATCTCCACCTCCCGCGCATGGGTCTCGAACTTGGATACCACTACCGGATGCTCGGGAGAGACCTCCGTGGCCCTCGCCAGAATACGCTGCAGCTCAGCGTGCTCGTGGGCCACCGCCATGGCTGCCCCGCTCAGCACGTAGCTGGGGCGCACAAGAACCGGGAAGCCCCCGAGTCGTTCAACGATGCTCTCCGCGTCGCCCACATCGGTGACGTGCAGCCAGCGGGGCTGATCGATCCGCAGGGCATCGAGCAGGGCACTGAACTTGCGACGGTCCTCAGCCTGGTCGATGTTCGTGGCGCTGGTCCCGAGGATGGGTACGCCAGCCTCGTGCAGCGCCATGGCGAGGTTATTGGGCAGCTGCCCCCCCATGCTGATCACCACCCCTTCCGGCTTTTCCCGCTCGTAAAGCGCCAGGACGTTCTCCGCGCTGATTTCCTCGAAGAACAGCATGTCGCAGACGTCGTAGTCCGTGCTTACCGTCTCAGGGTTGCAGTTGAGCATGATGGTCTCATAGCCCAGGGCATCTGCTTCCTGCACGGCGTTTACCGCGCACCAGTCGAACTCTACGCTGGAACCGATACGGTAAGCCCCGGAGCCGAGCACCATGATCTTCTTGCGCCACGAGGGGGCGACGTCATCATGATGGGCGTGATAAGTGGTGTACAGATAGTTGGTCTCTGCGGGAAACTCTGCCGCCAGCGTATCGATCTGGGCAATGCACGG
>JASJBY010000197.1 GCA_030066245.1 Gammaproteobacteria bacterium | reverse complement strand
AGATCCAGGGGCTCCAGCCCCACGTCCACGTCGCACTTGATGGTGACCAGGTCGCGGGACAGGGGCAGGTGCTCCAGGCTGGACCGCAGCTTCTCCCCAACTTTGCCCTTAATCTCAGCGGCATTCTCCATGACCGCATCGAGCGAGCCGAATTGGCGGAGCCACTTGGCCGCCGTCTTCGGACCCACCGTCGGCACCCCCGGCACGTTGTCGATGGCGTCACCGACCAGAGACAGGAAGTCGGTCATGAGCCCGGGCCTGACGCCGAACTTGGCCTCCACACCGGCCGGATCCAGTCGCGAGTCGTCCATGGTGTTGACGAGGGTGACGTGATCGGTGACCAACTGGGCCATGTCCTTGTCACCGGTTGATACGATGGTCTCCACACCGAGGGCGGTCGCCCGCCGGGCCAGCGTGCCGATGACGTCGTCAGCCTCGACTCCCGCCACCTCGACCACCGGGAAACCCAGGGCGGAGACTACCTCATGGATCGGCTCGACCTGTCGGGCAAGCTCGTCCGGCATGGCCGAGCGGTTGGCTTTGTACTCAGCATACATGTCATCCCGGAAGGTCTTGCCCTCGGCATCGAAGACCAGGCCTACATAGGCCGTGTCATGGTCCGCGAGCAGGCGCTTGAGCATGTTGACCATGCCGTAGATGGCGCCCACAGGCTCTCCCTGGGAGTTGGTAAGCGGGGGCATCGCGTGATAGGCGCGGAACAGGTAGGAGGATGCGTCCACGAGGACGAGTGACTTGGGCAGATTCATGCTGTGTGCAGACGGGTCCTTAAGGAGAGCGCATTATGACCCAGCGTGCTCTTCGGCCCCACCCCCGGCGAGCACGCTCAGCCCCCGTTGCCGGGTCCCGAGGTGGGGAACCGGGCTGCGCCACCGGCCGCCTTTCCGTCGTCCCCGCGTCCGCGGCCGCTCGCCGGTGAAAATGGCGCCCGTACCGCCAGCACGGGCCGTGGCGACGGGCAATCCCCCCGCAGCCCCGTTGCCATGCGATACTGCGGGCTTCAGATTTCGCTCCACACCCACGCGGCTCCCGGAAACTGCCGTTGGAAACCGTCTCCGCTGACACCCTGAGCCTGGTTTGGCTGCTGCTGGCGGCATTCGCCGCCGGCCTGATCGATGCCATTGCGGGCGGCGGAGGCCTCATCGCCCTGCCCGCGCTGCTGACCGCCGGCGTGCCGCCGCACGTCGCCCTGGGCACCAACAAGCTGGCCGGGAGTTTCGGCACCTTCAGTGCCTCGCGGGCCTACATACGCAAAGGGCTTTTCAAGCCGCGCCTCTGGCGGGTGGGGATCCTGGCAACCACCCTTGGCGCCGTCGCGGGAACGCTCTCCGTTTGGCTGACCTCAGCGGAACTGCTGCGCAAGCTGGTACCGGTACTGATAGCAGGCGCCGCAGTGTATGTGGCACTGCGACGGCCTCACGGCCCTACCGAAGGCGGCGTCAGCGTGCGCCCGGGGTGGCGCTCAAGCGCGATGCTGGGCACCGGTCTGGGCTACTATGACGGCTTCCTCGGCCCGGGCGCCGGGGCTTTCTGGACCACCGCCTGCGTGGCGCTCTACAGGATGGACCTGGTCCACGCTTCCGGGGTGGCCCGTTTCATGAATTTCATCAGCAACGTCGTGTCGCTAGCTGCCTTCATGGCGCTCGGCCTGGTGGACTACCGGGTCGGGCTGGCGATGGGACTGAGCGTGATGGCCGGTGCCCACATCGGTGCGCATTCCGCGATCCGCTTCGGCGCCCCCTTCATCCGCCCGGTTTTCGTGCTGGTGGTGCTGACCATGGCCGGCAGGCTCATCTGGCAGGAATGGCACTAAACCCGTCACGCCCCACGAATCACGCTTCACGAGTCACGAGTCCCTATTCACCACTCACTATTCACTAGTCACCATTCACCAGTCACCTCTCAAGAATTACCCTCCCCCGCTGTTCAGACGATCGAGGGCGGCGGCCCGTTTACTCCAGTCTCCGGCACGCAGGACGCGCTGAGCCATTCTGCCTAGGGCCGCTGCGTCGCTGCTATTGATCACCTGCTTGATTTCCAGGAGCGTGTTGGGTGGCACGCTGAACTCCCGCAGGCCCATGCCCAGCAGCAGTCGCGTATAACGGGCGTTGCCTGCCATTTCTCCACACATGCTGACCGAGACCCCTGCGGACTCACCGGCCTTGATGGTCATCTTGATGAGACGGAGCACCGCGGGGTGCAGCGGGTCATAGAGGTAATTCACCTCGTCGTCCACCCGGTCCGTGGCGATGGTGTATTGGATGAGGTCATTGGTGCCGATGGAGAGAAAATCGAGCTGCCTGGCGAAGAGATCCGCGCATAGCGCTGCCGCCGGAACCTCGACCATGGCACCCACCGGCATGCCTGCATCGAAGGCATGGCCGTCGCGCTGCAGCTCTCGGCGACACTCGGCCAGGAGTTGGAGAACCTGACCCACTTCCTCCGTGTTGGAAAGCATGGGTACCAGCAGGCGCACGGGGCCGTGCTGCGAGGCCCTGAGTATGGCCCTGAGCTGAGGGCGGAACAGGGCCGGCTCGCTGAGGCAGAGGCGCACGGCCCGCAGCCCGAGAGCCGGATTCGAGCACCAGGACGAGCCGTAGCGGCCGCCGTCGATGGTCTTGTCCGCGCCCATATCGAGGGTTCGCAATGTCACCGGCGCACCCCCCAACGCCTCCACCACGTTGCGGTAGGTCTGATACTGTTCCTCTTCGCCCGGCATCTCATCCCGGTTCATGAACAGAAACTCGGTCCGGTAAAGCCCCACCCCGTCGGCGCTAACGTCAAGCACCGTGTCCACGTCCTCCGGCAGCTCGATGTTGGCCTGCAACACGATGTCGGTCCCGTCCAGGGTGCGGGTTGGCGCCCCACGCAGCTTGTCGCGAAGGGCGTGCTGGTCCTTGATGTGCTGCTGGCGGTCGCGATAGTGCTGCAGCGTGTGCTCGTCAGGGTCGACCAGCACAGCCCCGGCACGGCCGTCGACAACGACCATGTCCCCGGAGCGCAGGTAGAGCCGGGCCTGGTGAAGCCCGACCACGGCTGGAATTCCGAGACTGCGTCCGAGAATGGCCGTATGGGAGGTGGGTCCACCATACTCGGTGATGAAGCCGGCAATGCCCTGATGCAGCAGCAGCACCGTATCGGCCGGGGTCAGGTCGTCTGCCAGAACCACCTGACCGGCGAGCCGGCTGTCGGGTTTCTCGTGGTACAGCTTGTCCTGGCGCAGAAGTATGCGCTGGATGCGGGCAACCACATGCTCCACGTCATCCTTGCGCGTGCGCAGATAGGGGTCGTCCATTTCCTCGAAGACGCTGACCAGCGCATCGCGCTGCAGCTTGAGCGCCCACTCGGCATTGCAGCGACGGGCGCAGATTAACTGGATCGGCGCCTTGGTCAGGGCCGAGTCCTCCAGCATCAGCAGATGGGTGTCTATGAAGGCGGCAATATCCGCGGAGGTATCCGCGGGGATGCGCTCACGCACCGCGCGCAGGTCGTTGCGCGCTATACCCACCGCATCGAGAAAACGCGCCACTTCCGCATCCACATCCTTGGCGGCAAGCAGATACTCGTTCACGTCGAGCTGACCGCGATCGACGATGTAGATGTGGCCGATGGCAACGCCTTTCGACGCGCAGATACCTTGCAGGGCGATCGTCACTCGCTCTCTCCGAATCGGTCCATTACCAGCGCTTGCAGCTGCTCCACCGCCACCTGCGCGTCAGGTCCCGATGCGACAACCTCCAGTCGCGTGCCCTTGCCGGCCGCAAGCATCATGACCCCCATGATGCTCTTGGCGTCGACTTCCCGGTCGTCACGCCGCAGGCGTATCTCCGCATCGAAGCCAGCCGCCAGAGTGACGAGCTTGGCAGCCGCCCGTGCGTGCAGCCCCAGCTTGTTGATGATGGTTACGTCACGGCGCACCACCGCAGTCATAGTTCCTCACCCCGGCACCCGCTTGCCGGCGCCCGGTATTTCCATGTGCCTTGCCGAGCGGCGCACGGCACGCTCAGGGGATTCCTCGAACAACATCTGCGCGCGCGCAGCGCCACCGACTCAAAGCCTCGACCAGCTCCTCGTCGCCGGCCCGGGCGGCGACTATGGGCGCAACTCGAAACCCCATGCTCCGAGCGAGATCCGCGAGCCGCTCGCTGACCACCAGCAGAGGCGTGTGGTAAAGCCACTGGCGGGCCGCGTCGCCCACCATGTCGAGCAGGTTGCGCAGACCCTCGCCGCTGGTCACGATGATGACGTCGACTTCCCCCTTGGCCAGCGGCTCGAGAAGCTTTCCCGGATCGATCCCGGGCCGCACGCGGCGGTATACCTCCGCGTACTCCACCTCGGCCCCGCGTGCATACAGCGTATCGGCCAGCAGCTCCCGCCCGCCCTCTCCTCTCAAGATGAGCACGCGCTGTCCCGAGACAGCGCTCTCCTGGAACTCGGGCAGGGCCAGCAGCGCCTCGGTATCGTAGCGTTCGGCGGGTACCAGGTCTGGCGCCAGGCCGCGTTCCTGCAGTGCACTGGCAGTGCCTCGCCCGACGGCCGCCACTTTCAGGCTGGCGGGCAACCCCCCGAACATATCCAGGTATCGCTCACCCCAGTCAACGGCGTTGGCGCTGACGAAAACGGCGATCTGGAACTGCGCCAGGCGGTCCAGCACGGCCTCCAGGCGATCCGTGTCGCGTGGGGGCACAATCGCGATGGCGGGAAACCGGAACACCCGTGCCCCCGCCGCCTCCAGGAGCGCTGAGAGATGGGCAGCCTGATTAGCCGGGCGGGTCACAACAACGCCCGTTTGCGCCAGCGGCCCTGGCGGCCGCTCGTCCACGTCAGCCATGGTGTTCTATCCCGCTCAGAATCTCGCCCGCACCCTGAGCCAGAAGCTCTTCCGCCAGGCGCGTACCCTGCGCGACGGCCTGGGCGGGGGGGCCTACCGTCTCGCCTTGTACCGTCTGCTTTCCGTCAGGGCTTCCCACTATCCCTCTCAGCCGCATCTCGTCCCCTCTAATTTCCGCGAAACCCGCGATCGGCACCTGGCAACCGCCCGCCAGACGCGCATTCATGGCCCTCTCGGCCTCCACCCGCAGATGGGTGGGCCGGTCGTCCAGGGCGTTTATCAGCCGCTCCACGGCCTCGTCGTCCTCGCGACACTCGATGCCGATGGCGCCCTGGCCGATAGCCGGCAGGATCGCTTCCGGCTCCAACAACTCGGCGATACGTCCGGCCATGCCGAGACGCTTCAAGCCGGCGCTGGCCAGAACAATGGCGTCGTAGTCATGCCGGTCCAGCTTGTCCAGGCGGGTGTTTACATTGCCACGCAGATCGCGGATCACCAGGTCGGGACGCGCGCGGCGAAGCTGCATCTGCCGCCGCAGGCTCGACGTACCGACGCAGGCCGCTTCCGGCAAGTCTGCAAAGCGGGCATAGCGTCCCGATACGAAAGCGTCCCGCGGATCCTCCCGGGGAAGAACCACGGGCAGGTGCAGGCCTTTCGGCAGCTCGACGGGCACGTCTTTCATGGAATGCACCGCAATATCCGCATGCCCGTCCAGCATACCCTGCTCCAGTTCCTTGACGAACAGGCCCTTGCCTCCAACCTGAGCCAAAGGCGCATCCAGTATCCTGTCACCCCGAGTGCTCATGGGGACCAGCTCCACTTCCAGGCCGGGATGGCTGTCCCGCAGGCGGGAAGCCACGTGCTCCGCCTGCCACACGGCCAACGGACTCTTGCGGGTGGCGATTCTGATGATGGACATGCAGAACGTCTCTCGGTGGGCTCTCCTCGCAACATACGGTGGGCAGCGTCGACCCGACACAAGGCAAGCCGCCGACCTCACGCTTGCCTTCCGAGGGGCAGTTTGCATCCCTGCTCGGATGTGTGCAAGCTGACCTGGGTTGGTGTTAAATCGCAGGAATATGAGCCAAGTGGAGAGAATCTGGGGGACTCTTGTCCTGGGGGCAGTGCTGGGCCTGCACCCCGCGTGGGCCGAGCACAGCTTTGCCAGCCCGGATTTGTCCCGGGACGCCCGGCTTTCCGAGGAAAAGGGGCTGCCGATGCTGGTGCTGTTCAGCGCCGACTACTGCCGGTACTGCACGCGCCTGAGCGAGGAGTTTCTTGTCCCCATGCAGCGTAGCGGCGAGTACCGGGACAAGGTTCTCATCCGGGAGGTCAAGATAGACAGCTACACTGCACTGCGCGACGTTGGGGGCCAGCCCACCATGCCGGAAGACCTGGCTTATCGCTACGACATCAGCGTCACACCCACAATTCTTTTTCTGGATCATCGAGGCCGGGAACTCACCCAACGAATGGTCGGGCTCGGCACCGTGGATTTTTTCGGTCTGTACCTGGATGCAGCCATTGCCAGCGCCCGGGCGCGCCTGCGTGCAGAAGCCGGGGCGTAGACAGGGCCGCGCTACGGAAGGGCACGCGCGTCAGACATCCCTGAACCCTTGAAAAGCCTTGATACGCACGTTGGCAGAGGCCGGGCGGGAACTATAATCCACATCGGAAGCACGCCCGTGACCCAGCCGAGCCCGACTGGCCGACACGTCTAAAGGGCTGCAGATGCGGCTTGCATGGCTCGAAAGGCACGTTGCCTGAAATACTGGAGACTCAGCGAGACGTTGGCATGATTCGCACACTCGGCGTCGTCATGGACCCCATCGGGTCTATCAGCATCGCCAAGGACTCTACCTTCGCGATGCTCCTGGCGGCCCAGGCCCGAGGCTGGCAGCTGGTGTACATGGAGCTGGGTGATCTGCGTCTCCAAGACGGCGAGGCGCAGGCACGCGGACAGACGCTGACGGTGCGGGACGATCCCTCGGACTGGTTCGCTTTGCAAAAGCCTTGGCACCGTCCCCTGGGGGAGCTGGACGTGATCCTCATGCGTAAGGATCCGCCGGTCGATATGGAATACATCTACGCCACCCACGTTCTGGAACGGGCGGAGGCCGCCGGAACTCTGGTAGTCAACAAGCCGGCGAGTCTCCGGGACGCCAACGAGAAGCTGTATACGGCCTGGTTTCCCCAATGCTGTCCGCCTACCCTCGTGAGCCGCAATCGGGGCGAGATACTGAAGTTTCTTGCCGTTCACGAGGATATCATCCTGAAGCCGCTGGGCGGCATGGGAGGCGCCTCGATCTTCCGTGCGCGCAAAGGGGACCCCAACACCAATGTGATACTGGAAACGATGACCTTGCACGATACCCGTTACACCATGGCCCAGCGGTTCATTCCGGAGATAGCAGCCGGCGACAAGCGCATACTGCTGATCGACGGCGACCCGATACCCTATGCGCTGGCGCGAGTACCGCCGCCTGGGGAAACCCGCGGCAATCTCGCCGTCGGCGGAGAGGGACGGGGCGTTCGCTTGAGCGACAGGGACCTGTGGATCTGCGACCAGGTGAGCGAGCAACTAAGGAACAAGGACCTGCTGTTCGTGGGGCTGGACGTTATCGGAGACTATCTGACCGAGATCAACGTCACGAGCCCCACCTGCATCCGGGAGCTTGACCGGTTCTACGGCCTCGACATCGCCAGCAGCCTCATGGATACGCTCGAGGCGCGGCTCCTCGGACCGTGAGTCTGCTGCAACGTGTACCGTCTGTGCCGCAACGGACCGAGTCGGCAGTGAAGCTCCTGGAGCAGTCCGCCGATCCATCGCAGCGTGCAGCGTGGCCGGAAACCTCGCCTGGCGCCCCTTCGATTGTCCGACGGGGTTGCGGATGATCGCGCCTTCATGACCGCCGCAGCCACTTGGGCCCTGCCGTCCCCCCGGCCACGCGTTTCGTCCGGCGACCGACTCGGCCTGACTGCCTTCTTTGCCGTCGTCGCCCATGTGGTGATCATCCTGGGAGTGGGTTTCTCGCCGGATGACAGCCCGCGAATCAACCGCAGCACCATGGAAATCATTCTAGTTCCCACTCGCTCGGCAGAATCTCCGGAGGAGGCGGAGTATCTGGCTCAGGCCAATCAGGAAGGGGGCGGCGAGAGCGACGCCCGGGAGCGGCCCATGACCCCGTTGGCGGCACCGATGGTATCGCAGCGCGCCAGCATTCCAATGGTCGCCCCACCCAGTACCCCGGCCGCCCCTGCGGAGCAGCCGCTGGCGCCGAGCAAGGCAGTTCTGGCCGCCACCCTAGACTCGGCCCCTCCTCAACCCCATCCGGTGGAGAACAGCGAACAGCAGCCAAGCCCGGAAGCGGCGCGGAAGCCCCAGCCCGAAGTGGCCGAGAGCGTCAGCACCGCGGCGCTGGTCTCACGCAGCCTGGAGTTGGCCAGCCTGAGCGCCGAGATCAACCGCAAGCTGAAGGCCTACGCCGAGCGGCCGAGGCACAAGTTTGTGAATGCACGGACGCGGGAGTACGCCTATGCTGCGTACATGGAAGCCTGGCGGACCAAAGTGGAGCGTGTCGGCAACCTCAACTATCCCGACGAGGCTCGTCGCAAGAAGCTCACCGGGAATCTGCTGCTGGACGTGTCACTACGACCGGATGGTTCAGTCAAAGACATCGTCTTGCGCCGCTCCTCGGGTCACAAGGTGCTTGACGACGCAGCCATCCGCATCGTCAAGCTCGGTGCGCCCTACGAACCGTTTCCGAAAGAGATTCGAAAAGAGACCGATATACTTCACTTGGAGCGAACCTGGCAATTCTTGAGCAGCAATCAGCTCTATGCCCGGTAAGGCCCCCGGAAGAAAGGACAGTCCCACCACCGCCGGCGCACGGCCGGTCGGGGGAACAGCGCGCCTGCACAGACGCCCGGGCGCTTGCCTTATCCCAGGGTCGCTCGGGCCCGGGCGTATCGGGGCCACGCGGCAGGTACCTTGCTTGTAAGTTCACAGGGTAGTACTGATACTATTTCCCATGCTCGAGACGACCAATCTGACCAATCAGTTTCTCATCGCCATGCCGGCGCTGGCGGACCCCAACTTCTACCACACGGTCACGTATGTCTGCGCGCACAACGAAGATGGGGCCATGGGTATCGTCATCAATCGCCCCATGGACCTGAACCTGGGGGACATCATGACGCAGATGAATATCGACGTGGCAGCCGACCGCGTGAAGAACGTGCCGATTTTCGACGGCGGCCCGGTGCAGCGGGAGCGCGGTTTCGTCATTCACCGGCCGTCGGGAAAATGGGATGCCATGCTAGCCGTGGGCAACGGACTGTCGGTAACCACCTCGCGGGACATACTGGTTGCGGTCGCCAACGGCGAGGGTCCTGAGAAGACGCTGATCGCCCTGGGCTACGCCGGCTGGGGTGCGGGACAGCTGGAGAAAGAGATCGCCGACAACGCCTGGCTGCACGGACCCGCGAGCGAGAGCGTGCTCTTCGAGATGCCCCACGAGGAGCGTTGGCAGGCGGCCGCTGCCCTGGTCGGCGTCGACTTCGACCGTCTGTCTGGTGAGGCTGGACATGCATGAGCAAGGCGCCGGCTGTCCTTCTCGCCTTCGATTTCGGGGCTAAACGCATCGGCGTGGCGGTAGGACAGTCCGTCACGGCTTCTGCTCGGCCCCTGAGAACGGTG
>JASJBY010000196.1 GCA_030066245.1 Gammaproteobacteria bacterium | reverse complement strand
CCCATGCACCAACCCGCGGGGTCTACACTTTAGCCTGGCGAGAGTCCCCGGCGGGCACCCGGATGCATGTGACGACGTATGTGAGAATTTGCCAGCGGCGAACTGAACCACGGCGCCGCTGGATTGCCAAAGAAAGCCGGACTTTATACCATAGGGCGCAGTCAACAACAATGCGCCTACCACCCCAGGGGCCTATACACGTTGGAGCCTCAGCGGTTTTCACTGACGCTCTGGCGGATGGGCGGCAAGCCCCGGCAAGCTTGCTCCGGCCGACCCGTCTACACCCACGGATTTGTGATAACCGGTATCGCTCAAAGCGCCGCCACTGCCGGTCACAGCGGTGCGAGGTCCTAGCTGACACGTATGGCCGTTTCCATAAAAACACCTGACGAGGTAGAGAAAATGCGTGTGGCGGGTCGCCTCGCCGCCGAGGTGCTGGAGATGATTGAACCTCAGGTGCTGCCCGGCATCACCACGGGCGAGCTCGACGCCATCTGCTACCGCCATATCGTCGAGAACCAGAAGGCCATTCCGGCGCCACTCAACTACCACGGCTTCCCCAAGTCCATATGCACCTCGGTCAATCACCAAGTCTGCCACGGTATTCCGGGGGAACGTAAACTGAAGAACGGCGACATTGTCAATGTCGACATCACGGTCAAGAAGGACGGCTTTCACGGCGATACCAGCAAGATGTTTTTTGTCGGGGAACCCTCGGTCATTGGAAAAAGGCTCACCAACATCAGTCATGAGTGTCTGCTGATTGGCATCGAGAAGGTAGCGCCCGGGACCACTCTGGGCGACATCGGATATGCCATCCAGCGACACGCGGAGAGCAACAACTGCTCCATCGTCCAGGAATACTGCGGCCACGGCATCGGCAAGGAGTTTCACGAAGAGCCGCAGGTCCTGCACTACGGCCAGCCCGGGAAAGGGCTTGTGCTGCGCTCCGGTATGACGTTCACCATCGAGCCCATGGTCAATGCGGGTAAGCGTCACGTGAAACTGCTGCGCGACGGATGGACGGTCGTTACCAAGGATCACAGCCTGTCGGCTCAATGGGAGCACACCATACTGGTCACCGAGACCGGGTGCGAGGTCCTCACCAGACGCGCCGAAGAGTCGTTCTGAACCCAGGATGGCGAATGGGCTCTGGACGCGAAACCAACGCCACCGGCCCGACCGAACAGACGTCGGCTGACACTCCGCTCATTCAGCCCCAGCAACTGGACATCGCCCTCGCCGCGTGCGCCGACCCGTTTCCCACCTTGCGGGATACCCTGAAACAGGCACGCAGCGAGCTGGAGCAACGGTTTCGGGCTGGCCAGGAAGTGAGCACTCTGGTGCGCCAGCACGCGGATGCCGTCGATATCGTTCTGGTTCAGGCCTGGCGACAGTTCCTGGCCCCCGAGCCGCCCGGTCCGGCGTTGGTGGCAGCTGGCGGCTACGGGCGAGGCGAGCTGCACCCGGCCTCGGATATCGACATCCTGGTGCTCCTGGATCGCGAGGAGCCCACCGACCACGTGGTGGCCATCGAGAGCTTTCTGACCGCGCTCTGGGATCTGGGCATTGAGGTTGGCCACAGTGTTCGCACCGTGGCGGAGTGCGTAGAGGAGGCAAAACAGGACCTTACGGTAGTCACTAGCCTCATGGAAACACGCCTTCTGGCAGGCCCCCCCGCGCTCTTCACTCGAATGCGCCAGGCAACGGGTCCGGCGTCAGTCTGGTCCAGCAGCGACTTCTTCGCAGCCAAGCGCGACGAACAGGTGGCCCGCTATCGCAAATATGGCGATACCGCCTATAACCTGGAGCCCAACGTCAAGGAAGGGCCGGGCGGCCTGCGCGACATCCAGGCCGTTGGCTGGGTTCTGAAGCGTCATTTCGGCGCGGACAGCCTGGCGGAGCTGGTCACCGAAGGTTTTCTGACCAAACGGGAGTGCTCCGACCTGATCGCGGGACGCGATTTCCTCTGGAAGGTGCGCTTTGCCCTGCACGTGCTCACCGGACGAAGGGAAGACCGGCTGCTGTTCGACCATCAACGCACCCTGGCGCGGGAGCTGGGCTATCGGGACGAAGGACACAGCCTTGCAGTCGAAGTATTCATGCGTGACTACTACCGCACCATCATGCGGCTCAGTCGGCTCAACGAGATGCTGCTGCAACTTTTCGAGGAAGCCCTGTTGCTCGCCGATGCGCCGGTCGAGGTCAAGGCCATAAATGCCCGCTTCCAGGCGCGGAACGGGTTTGTGGAAGCCACCCGTAACGATGTCTTCGAGCGCTACCCGTTTGCGCTCCTTGAGATTTTTCTGATTCTTCAACAGCACTCCGAGCTGCGGGGCGTCCGTGCGTCCACCATTCGCTTGATTCGCCAGAATCGGCGCCTGATGGACGACAGAGCTCGGCGGGACATTCGTGTCAAGAGCCTGTTTCTGGAGATTATCAAGCAGCCGCGGGGAGTTACCCAGGAATTGCGGCGGATGAACCGTTACGGTCTCCTGGCCCGTTATCTGCCACCGTTCAGGGCCATCGTGGGCCAGATGCAGTACGACCTGTTCCACGTCTACACGGTGGACGAGCATACCCTGTTCGTGATTCGCAACCTGCGTCGCTTCACCGTCCGGAAATACGCGGGTGAATTTCCCCTGTGCTCGGACATCATGCAGCGCCTGCCGAAGCAGGAGCTTATTTACCTTGCGGCCCTGTTTCACGATATCGCCAAAGGACGGGGCGGCGATCATTCCGAGCTGGGCGCTGAGGATGCGCTGCACTTCTGCTCCAAGATCGGACTCAGCCAATACGACGCCCGCTTTGTCGCCTGGCTGGTGCGCCACCACCTGACCATGTCCACAACAGCCCAGCGACAGGACATCTCCGACCCGGAAGTAATAGACCGGTTCGCCGATCTGGTGGGCGACCAGATGCACCTGGACTATCTCTACCTGCTGACGGTGGCCGACATCAGGGCGACGAACCCGGCTATCTGGAACAGCTGGAAAGACGCGCTCCTGCGGGACCTCTACCACGCTACCCGCGAAGCCTTGCAGAGCGCCCCGCAGCAGCCTGTGGATAAAGCCAAGCGGGTGGCCGACACCCAGGCCGCGTGCCGGGCATTACTTCCGGAGTTCGCCGAGGACGACCCGCGGGTAAGGCAGCTCTGGGCAGAAGTGGGCGAGGACTACTTTCGCAGACACTCGGCAGACGAGATCGCATGGCATACGCGCGCCATCCTGGGTAGCAGCGCGGAGGACCTGCCGCTGGTGTTGATCAGGGGAATGACCCATCGGGGCGGCACAGAGATATTTATCTACACCCGGGACGCGGACGCCCTGTTCGCCAACGTCACCGCCACCTTGGACCAGCTCGGGCTCACCATCGTCGATGCCCGCATCATCACCTCGGACACCGGCACCGTGCTGGACACCTTCATGGTGCTGGAGGAGAACGGCCAGGCCATAAACGACGAACTTCGCGTCCACGAGATAGAGACCGCCCTCAGAGAGCGTCTTCTGCACCCGACTCCGGTCCCGGAGCAGGTCTCGAGACGCCCCCGCCGCCAGTTGCAGCACTTCACGGTGGCGCCCCAGGTTTCTTTCAGCGAGGATGCCGCGAACAGTCGAACCGTGATGGAAGTGACGACCCGTGACCGCCCCGGACTGCTGTCACAAATCGCAGGCGCCATGGCTTGCTGCGGCATCCGCCTCCAGAACGCCAAGATCGCCACCTACGGGGAGCGCGCAGAAGACGTCTTCTTCATCACCGACAGCGAGGACCGGCCACTGCCCCCGCGGCTCTGCGCCTCATGCCGGAAAAGTATCGTGGATGCCTTGCGCGGACCGCAAGAAGATAACTCCCGGCGCTGACTACCCCGGCGAGTTCCGCCCCACCCAGCGCTCACCATGGGCAAGGGCTTCCTTCTTCCAGAACGGCGCACGCGATTTCAGCTCTTCGATCAGAAAACGGCAGGCGTCGAACGCCGCTGTCCGATGGCCTGCCCAAGCGGCAACCAACACGATCGGCTCTCCAGGCTCCACCGAGCCGTAGCGGTGCACAACCAGTGTGTCGATGATCTCCCAGCGGCGCTGAGCTTCGGCGCAAAGCGACTCCAAGTGCTTCTCGGTCATGCCGGGGTAGTGCTCCAGAACCATGGCACGCACCTGCGCCCCTTCGTTGAAATCGCGCATGGTGCCGACGAATACCGCCGTTGCCCCATACTCCCCGAGGCGTCCCAGGGCGTTCTGCTGGTGGCTTTGGATCGCCTGCCAGGGATCGAAAGGTTCGCCGCACACTTGCACCGCCATGGAATCAGCCTCCAGTCACCGGTGGAAAAAAAGCCACTTCGTCGCCGTCCCGTACCGGGTGGGTCGCAGTGACATATTCCATGTTGACAGCAGAGAGGGTGTTCTCAGGTAAAACCTGGCCGTCGCTCACCCGATGCCAGACCTCTGCAACCGTGGTCGCCTCGGCAGCCGGCAGCAGATCCTGTTCCCGCCCCATGTGCTCCCGAAGGCTGGCAAAGTACTTGACGGTTATGGGCATCAGCCGAAAATCCTCCGTAAGCTTGATGGCACGATCCCGGCGGCGACCCGGAAGGCGCCATGGACCGACTGCCGATGCACCCTGCGTTACACTAACACAAAGCAGCGCTCGCCATTGTTCATTGCTCTTAATCATTTGGTCAGACCATGAGCAAACTGACTCATTTCAACGAATCCGGAGAGGCGCACATGGTGGATGTAGGCCAAAAGCCGGCGACTCACCGGGTGGCCATCACGGAGGGCTACATCCACATGCGGCCCGAGACTCTGGCCCTGATTGTGGGGGGCGGTCATAAGAAAGGAGACGTGCTCGGCGTCGCGCGCATCGCGGGCATCATGGCAGCCAAGAAGACGGCCGAGCTGGTGCCCCTCTGTCACCCCCTGGCGCTGACCCACGTAGAGCTGGAATTGAAGCCGTCGTCGGAGCGGCAGGCCGTTCACTGTCGAGCGCGGGTGGAGACCTCTGGCCAGACCGGCGTCGAGATGGAGGCCCTGACCGCGGTACACGTTGCCCTGCTGACGGTGTATGACATGTGCAAGGCCGTGGACCGCGGAATGACCATGACCGATATCCGGCTGCTGGAAAAATCAGGAGGCAAGTCAGGGACCTGGAAACGGAAGGTCTGAAGGGTCGCATACTCAGGGACACACGACGGGGATCCGCGTCCGCAGACGCACGGCAACGGTGCTCACCTCCGCACGGTAGGCCACCGCCTCCACCCCCGCGGC
Organism: Gammaproteobacteria bacterium; assembly: GCA_030066245.1. GTDB lineage: Bacteria > Pseudomonadota > Gammaproteobacteria > JAABTG01 > JAABTG01 > JASJBY01. The sequence continues at coordinate 4,300 of JASJBY010000196.1, read as the reverse complement.
CAGGGCCTCCCGAAGCGTTTCCCCGTAACGGCGGTCAATGTCGTCGGCAGGCCGCACTTCGTTGACGTCCTGGCGCTGCACGGCGAAACACAGCACCGCCCGCTGGCCCGCTTCCACCACGCTCGTCAGCTCCCGAAGATGTTTCGTCCCCCGCGCGGTCACCGCGTCGGGAAACAGGGCGATACCATCCCGGGCCGCGGCAGTCACATTCTTGACCTCGACATAACAGGTCCTGCCGTCAGGGTCGCTGAGCAACAGGTCAGCGCGGCTGCCTTCGTGGCCGAAGCGGACCTCGCCGCGGATCGAGGCATAGCCGGCGAGCTCGCTGATGACCCCGTCCTGCAGAGCCTCCCGGACCAGGGCGTTGCTGCGCCCGGTATTGATGCCGACCATTGCACCCCCGTCGACCTCGACCAGTTCCCAGGTGTGGGGATACTTGCGCTGCGCGTTCGCGGAGCGGCTCAGCCAGACGCGGGAACCGGGCTCGGCGCACCCGATCATGGACCCGGTGTTGGGGCAATGGGCGGTTACCGCGCGCCCGTCCCGTAGCCGGACGTCCGCGAGAAAACGCTTGTAGCGCCTCAGCAGTCTGCCTTCGGCAAGGGGCGACGGAAACAGCACCGCGCGAGCTCCTATGTAACAGGTCGATGAACGTTGCCGAAACTTGCCGTTACTAACCGTCAGGCGTGACATTCGACCTCGTCCGGTTGCTGCGGGCAGGGCCACAATCGTCCCATGGAACGCGTGTTATACTCGGTTGATACCCGCAACAGAAAGAACACCAAGTGGGGGAGACATGACCGACACGACCGGCAAAGCGCAACTCGAAGATCGCATCAAGAGCCTGGAGTCCCACCTCAAGCAGGAGAATCCAGTGCTGCTGAAGGTGGTGCAGAGCTTCAGGGCCCTGGATAAGATTGCCTATCGAATGGGGCTGCTGGAGCGCAAGGAGTCCTATGCCACCCGCGTTTCATGGTGGCCGCTGATATCCGTACTCGGACTGTACTCCTCGGGTAAGTCGACCTTTATCAATCACTACCTCGGCCAGCGCCTGGAGGCCACCGGCAACCAGGCGGTCGATGACAAGTTCACCGTCATTTCTTTCAGCCACGAGGACACTCCCAGGGTCCTTCCCGGACTTGCCCTGGACGCGGATCCGCGCTTCCCGTTCTATCAGATCAGCGAAGACATCGAAGGGGTTGCGGCTGGCGAGGGCCGGCGCGTGGACGCCTATCTGCAGCTCAAGACCACCAACAGTCCCAGGCTGAAAGGTAAAATCCTGATCGACTCTCCGGGATTCGACGCCGATGAGCAGCGCACTTCCACGCTGCGCATCACCGACCACATCGTCGACCTGTCCGACCTGGTGCTGGTGTTCTTCGACGCCCGTCACCCCGAACCGGGAGCCATGCGGGATACGCTGGAACATCTGGTCACGGATACCATTCATCGTCCCGATTCCAGTAAGTTCCTCTACATCCTCAACCAGATCGACACGGCTGCCCGAGAGGACAATCCCGAGGAGGTGTTCGCGGCCTGGCAACGCGCCCTCGCCCAACGGGGCCTGACGGCGGGTCGTTTTTACCGTATCTACAACGCTGAGGCGGCTGTCCCTATCGAGGATCCAACTCGGCGCGCGCGCTTCGAGGAGAAAAGGGATGAGGATATCGCGGAGATCCACGACCGCATGCACCGGGTTGAGGTGGAGCGCGCCTATCGAATCATCGGCGTGCTGGAGAAGATAGCCAAATCCATAGAATTCGAGATGGTGCCCCGCTTGACGGAGGCCAAGCGGCGCTGGAAGCTGGAGGTGTTGTGGACGGACTCTATCCTGCTGGGCGGCACCGTTGCAGGGCTGCTCGCCCTCAGCGTCTGGGCGGGTTACTGGGAGGGGTTCACCCCGAATCCGCCGCCCTGGCTGACAGCACTGCCGGAATCACCCCTGCTGCTCTTGACGCTGGCCGTGGTTCTGTTGGGGGCCATGGGCTACGTACATTTCGTCGTACGCCGACTTACGGCACGCCTGATCGGAAAGAAGCTGGGCAGTGACATACAGCACACGTACACGCGGGAATCGCTGGCCAAGGCGTTCGCCAAGAATACCGGTCCGTGGCATTCGATCTTCACCAACAAGCCGCTGGGTTGGGGACAGTTCGTCCGCAGGCGGATAGCCCGTGTGCTGTCGGATGCCGATGGCTATGTTCAGGCCCTGAACGACCAGTTCACCAATCCATCGGGAACGACCAGGCTGGCGACGCCAACCGTGCCTCTCCCCCTGGAGGCCGATGAAGAGCGCCCGACGCCGAAGCCGTCCCAATCCGCTCAGAGTCCCGCCGCCGATACGCCGCCTGAAGTGAGCGAGCAGCGCGAGAATGAGGAGCCGTCGGAGAGCGAGGAGCGTCCGGAGCGCATGGCGCCGCCCGAAAACCAGGAACAGTCGACGGAGCGCGAGGCGGCTGTTCGCTAGCAGCCCGCTCTCCGCCTCGGGCGGGCGCAGGGATACCCGGGGCTGACCCCGGGCGAGAGCCCGCAAGGCTGGTGAGCTCCATGGCGAAGACCGATATCGTCTTGCGCTGCGAAGCGCTGAGAGCGGGTGAGTTGGAAGCGCTGCTGGCGCGATTCGGCCTGGCGCTAGCAGCGGTCCACTCCGGCGAGCCCATCCCCGGGAGTTTCTGGGGAGAGCCGGAGGCCGGCCTGGTGGGCACGCGCCTGTACGTCCGCGATGACACGCCCGTCCACTCGGCCTTGCACGAGACCTGTCACTTCGTCTGCATGGATGAAGCGAGGCGTACCCAGCTGCATACCGATGCCGGTGGGGATTACCGGGAAGAGGACAGTGTCTGCTATTTACAGGTCTTGCTGGCCGACGCTGTACCAGGCCTGGGGCGGGAGCGGTTGTTCTCGGACATGGATGCCTGGGGCTACAGCTTTCGTCTCGGCAGCGCCCGCCGCTGGTTTGAAGCCGACGCCGATGATGCGAGGAAGTGGTTGCTCGACCATGGATTGGTGGATACGCAGAATCGACCCACCTGGCAGCTGCGCCGCTGATCCTCAGGGATAGGCGGCGACCACATCCCTTGTCACCCCCACCACCGCCGATGACGGCGATCCAACCGGCGCAGTCCACAGTCGCGGGCGGCTTGCAGCGCAGTCTGGTATTCGACGCGGCTGACAGGGTGATCCAACGCCGCATACTCACGAGCACGGTAGCACGGTCGATACTGGTCCATGAGGTTGACGTAAGTATCCGGCGAGATTTCCCGTGCGATGAACGCCAGCACATCCCGGCTTCCAGAGACATTCCCCGGCATCACCAGGTGCCTCACCAATAGCCCCCGGCGAGCAACGCCATGCTCGTCCAGTACCAGATCCCCCACCTGGCGGTGCATTTCCCGCACGGCCGCGCGGTTCACGGGCACGTAGTCGCGCACATGCGAATAGCCGCGGGCCACCTGGGAATCGCCGTACTTCATGTCCGGCATGTAGATATCGACCACGCCCTCCAGCAGCCTCAAGGCCTCGAGGCTGTCATAGCCGCCCGTGTTGTAAACCAGGGGTAGCCGCAGACCCCGACGCGCCGCCATGGCCAAGGCGGCCAGCAGCTGAGCGACCACGTGACTGGGGCTCACCAGGTTGATGTTATGGCACCCGCACGCCTGTAATTCCAGCATCATGGCACACAGTCCTTCGATGTTTACCGGGCGTCCGAGCCCTTTCTGGCTGATGTCCCAGTTCTGACAGAATACGCACCGCAAATTGCACCCACTGAAGAAGATGGTGCCAGAGCCTCGGCTTCCGCGCAGGCAATCCTCCTCGCCGTGATGCGGGCCATACCCATGCACCACTGCCAGGGCTCCCGTTCTGCACACCGCACCCCTGGTGGTGGCGAGTCGATCTATCCGACAGTAGCGGGCGCACAGATCACAGTCCTTCATCCGCTGCCAGGCCAGGCCTGCGCGCTCCTCCAGGTCGCCAGAGCCTAAGAGAGCTAGATAGGCGGGGTCAGTCAGCATGGGTCCACCGGAAGTGGCGCATTGTGACCAGGCGTTCGCCCCACCCCCAGAGCACTGTTTCAACCTCCACCGACGGTTTTCCCCCCCGGTGTCGACATACTGCCGCATCCTGTGAGCTTTGCGGCCCAGTCCAGGATCGGCAGGACCCGGTGCGCGAGCAGGACGCCGGCCTCGCCGGAGTTCACCCACCGGTACTCGTGGTGCTCGGGCCGACCGAGCTCCTCACTCACCGGGAGTATCACACGGGTTTCGGCAGTCTCTGCGACGTAGTAGCGAGCCACCTTGCC